>JAPKZL010000158.1 GCA_026393795.1 Candidatus Aminicenantes bacterium
GTTGGCCGCGGCAAGATCAGCCACTTCATAGAAGAGCTGATAAGACCCCTGGTCACCGGAGATGCGCTTGATGATGCCTATAAAACCATGGCGGCTGACCGCCAGCGGGAAGAAGAAGCCCTTGCATGGAGCAATGCCATGATCACAGATGTGAAGAATGAAACGCGGTGAAGTATGGTGGGTAAATCTTGATCCCTCGATCGGAACAGAGATCAAAAAAACTCGCCCTGCTGTTATCATCAGCAATGATTCCGCCAACAAGTTCTTGAACCGGGTGCAAATAATTCCCCTAACCAGCAATGTCGAAAATTGCTATCCAAGCGAAGCCATAATCAAGCTGAATGGGAAAGATAGTAAAGCCATGGCCGATCAAATCACGACAGCCGACAAGAAACGATTGCAAGATAAAATAGGATTGCTATCGTCTAAGGACATGATGGCAATCGAAAAAGCGGTTAAAATTCACCTAGGCTTGCCCTTGTAGAGGGTTAAATGCCAGGTCAACGCATTGGTTATATCAGGGTCAGCAGTTTCGATCAGAACCCCGAACGGCAGCTGGAGGATATTTCGCTCAATAAGGTCTTTACCGACAAAGCTTCCGGCAAGGAAACCAAGCGGCCTGAGCTCGAGCCGCTCCTTGCCTTCGCTCGTGAGGGCGATGTTGTTGTTGTGCACAGCATGGATCGCCTGGCGCGAAATTTGGACGACCTGCGGCGGCTGGTCCAAATGCTGACCAAACGGGGTATCCGGATTGAGTTCGTCAAGGAAGGGTTGCATTTTACCGGCGAGGATTCGCCCATGGCAAATCTGTTGCTCTCGGTAATGGGCGCCTTCGCTGAATTTGAGCGGGCTTTGATCCGTGAGCGCCAGCGCGAAGGGATCGCCCTGGCCAAAAAACGCGGCGCGTACCGTGGCCGCAAGAAAGCGCTTTCGCCCGAGCAGGTGGCCGCTCTGCGCTAGCGGGCTGCTGCCGGCGAACAAAAAGCCGCCCTTGCCCGCGAGTTTGGCATCAGTCCCTTATAGCAAATTTTTGACTATATTTAAAAAGAAAATTTGCTATCTAAGGGACTTATATTGCGAAGCAATGTCAGCCGCGAAACCTTATACCAATATTTGAGAACGGTTGACTGACCATGCCACAAACACAACGCCAGAGTGCCCGGTTTCATGATCCCAAGAACTACGCCGGGCTACAAACGAAAATAAAAAAGTAATAATGAAAAACCTGGTACCAATGGCTTCCATTCAGATATTTTAACTTCTATTAGTAATTTAGAGCCTTATAATAAATTTTCTGCGCTTTTAGCAAAGAAAATTTGTTATCTAAGGCTCTTATCCAGGTAGTGTCAAGTATTTTTCGCACTTTTAATTTGAGATAGTCCTGAGTTAAAAATGAGAATGTGGGAAAGTGGAGCCCGCAAAGCGGGATCCAAAGGAGTGTGGGAAGCTCGCAGAGGTTTTCACACTCCTGGCTTTTCCACATTCCAGCGCCGACCATTTTGTTCATGCTGTTGTTAACACCTCCTCTTCGATGACTTCATTAAAGCGCTGCATGCTCATGTACATGCGGGTTCCCCAGCGTGTGCCCGCCACGTGGCGTAGCCTTGCCGCCACCAGCATCAATGCCGATTCGCCATCGGGAAAGCTCCCCACTACCCTTGTCCGCCGGCGGATCTCCCTCATGATCCGCTCCAATGGGTTGTTGGTGCGTAGGTGCCGCCAGTGCGCCTGTGGGAAGTGATAATAACTCAAGGTCTCATGGGCTCCTTCCCGGACCATCTTGGCTGCCTTGGCCAGCTTCATCTTCTCTAGCTTGGTTGCCACCGCCTTGATCTTGTCCTCGGCCGCTTTCCGATCCTCCTGGGCATGGATTGCCTTCAGCATGGCGGCTACCACCATAATCTTGCCACGAGGGATCACCGTAAACACGTTGCGGTAAAAGTGAACCACACAGCGCTGCCACCGGGCTTCGGGATAGACTTCGCCCAATGCTTCGACAAGCCCCAGGCACTTGTCCGAGACCACCAGGTCAATGCCGTTCAGTCCCCGCGTCTTCATGTGGCGCAAAAACGATAGCCAGCTCTCCTTTTCCCCGCACCAGCTCCGCTTCAGCCAGATGCCGTCCAAGTACACATAACAATGCTTGCCTTCGATGGGACGGTTGCGCCACTCGTTGATCCGCTCATAGGTCTTCTTGTTGAGGTTGCTGACCGTGCCGGGGCTGACCCGTGTTCCCCACAGGGCTTCGGTTATATCCTCCACCCGCCGCACGCTGACCCCGGCCAGGTACATCTCGATCAACGCTTCTTCCACCGAGCTCTCGCGGCGCCGATAGCGCTCAATGATGGCACTCTCAAATGTAAGGTGCCTCAACTTGGGTACCTGCAGCTCGACTTCTCCGGCCGTGACGTGCAGTTTGCGCTTGTAATGCCCAGCGCGCGTGTCCTGCCGCTCGGGGTTTCGTTCGTAGCGTCTGGCCTGGCACAACTTGTCGGCTTCCGCATCCAGCATGCCGTTGAGCATCTCCTCGACCGTCTGCTTCACCAATCGATCCACATGGGCCTGCACCTCTCCCTCGTTGATCTGGATGATCTGGGGCTTGCCCTCTTCCATTTTTGCCGCTTCCTTGCTATCCTTCTTCATGGTGGTCCTCCTTGTTTTAGGTTTTTAGCCAAACCGGAAGTATAACAACTTCCAAAAGCTTGGAGGACTACCTCTCCTCAAATGTGCGAAAAATATTTTACGTTATCCTTATCCAGCTCTGCTGGGTTAGGATGGAATCCATTTGATTCTGTAAATTTTTAATATTTTATATAGCTCTTTAAAATCAATTTGCTTAAAACTTTGCTGTTGCAACTGAGATTTCGCCCGTTCATATAATGCAATCGATCTTTGCGAAGGATCGTGCCGAGCCTCATATAATATTCCATCTGGCTTTTCGTTATGCTGCCAAATGGATAAAGACCACTGCTGGCTTTTAGAATAATCATCGCCACTGCATAGCCGATTGTCTGCCCCAATCAACGGCAAACCTTTGCCGGTCAAATTGACAAGTTTCAATGGCACTGTGCTTGCAAAAACAGCAAGATGATTTTTTTTAATTTCCTCTTCGGATATCCATTTTGTACCAGTCATCCACAAGAATCTCTCAGCAAAGGCTCCACGAATACTTTTTGAAAAATAGCTTATTCCAAATTCCATTGCAGGCGCATTGAACCGAAACAAGTTTTCTTTACAAAAAGAAAGCGGATCTCTTCCATTTTTAGAAAATCGATATAATACAAGCTTTTGATTTATTATCGGCAGTTTGATCGTGTTAAAATTTGCAGGCGGGTTCGGATGCGGCAGCATTTTTGTAGAGCTACTGACCACCTTGCTCTCCAGTCATCTTGGCAGCGCGAATGATGAGATCCATCTTCTCGTCATCCTTCAAGGCATCGAGCGGCCGTTCGCCTTGCAAATAATTATTTTTACTCAACCAGAATACCAATTGCATCCATGGGTCCAAATGTTCCAAATTGGCCAATATTTTTTCAAAATTCTTTTTTATACCGCTTTCCCCGAACTGCCAAACCGGATAAAAATAATCATTCCGGCCATTAAGATATACTGCCAGCAATTTGTTTTTTTTCCGTCTGTTATCGATAGCTTGCCTGGACAGCCCAAGCAAGCTTGCCACCTGTGAAGATGAAATGACTCCTCCATCACTTTTCAACAATTCCATCCTGTCTTGAAGTCCCTTTAAAACACTCGCGGCACTTTCCAGTTTATTCTTTATGAGTGACTGCTCCAACTGATATTGTAGTATTTTGCTGATGACTTCCGTTGGTTGCTTGACTGCCGATATTCTTTTTAAATTTTCCACATTCATTTCTCCGAGATATGTGCCGAGTGCATCACAGACTCGCTCGTGGATATTTTCCCGCACAATAACTTCAAGAGGCATCCCAGCGGCGCTTGCTCTAACATGTTGATGTATTGTCTGTTTCATTATTTCCTCACACTTGACCATGTATTATATAATATTAAAAACATATTTTGTCAAGTTATTGCGAATAATTTGGCTCAATTGGGGTCAACGCAGAATTCAGAAAAAATCATACGCTAGTGCGCCGGGAGACCGGCAAGGATACCAAGTGGCCTGAGCTCGAGGCGCTCCTTGCCTTCGCTGAATTCGAGCGGGCACTGATCCGCGAGCGTCAGCGCGAAGGGATCGCCCTGGCCAAAAAACGCGGCGCGTACCGTGGCCGCAAGAAAGCGCTTTCGCCCGAGCAGGTGGTTGATCTGCGCCAGCGGTCAAGTACAACCGGGTCATGGTCTTCATCGCTGGCGATTGGTCAAAAATAGCGCAGGACCTTGACTTCAAAGCTGTGAGCAGCGGAGCCAATGTCATGTTCCTGAAACCGTTTGACGATGCGATATGGTTCACCTCCGGGTCCATTCAAGGCGTCCGCATTGCGGCGCCGATCCAACTCTATCTGGATTTAGTCGGGTTTCGCGGCCGGGGCGAGGAAGCGGCGGAAACCTTATTCCGGGAAGTAATCAAGAAAACATTGTTTTAAAGCGCGATCGCTTTTAAACATCTCAATTTCGAAGACCCTTTCAGGGACGTGATCTCTTTTTTTTTGAGTTGATCAATGAGCTGCCGCGGCATTGACACTTTACAACATTTATCATATAAATTGAATATAATCTCAATGAATTTGATAGGGAGGCCAGTATGGCGCAACTAGATCGAATTACCCAACAGCCCGATATGATGGGAGGCAAGGCGTGCATTCGTGGCATGCGGGTGACAGTTGGCATGATTGTAGGCCAAATCGGGGCGGGACACACCATTGAGGAAATCCTTTCCGATTACCCGTATTTGGAAAAAGCGGACATCATGCAAGCGCTTCTCTATGCCGCCTGGCGGTCTGAAGAACGTGAAGTCGTATTGGTCAATCAATGAAACTTTTGATTGATATGAACCTGTCGCCACGTTGGATTGCTTTCCTGGCGAACGCAGGCTGGGAAGCTGTGCATTGGTCAACAGTTGGTCGATTTGATGCCAAGGATTCCGAAATCATGACCTATGCCGGAGAAAACGGCTACGTGGTGCTTACCCATGATCTGGATTTCAGCGCGATTCTTGCGGCAACCAAAGCCGTCAAGCCCAGTGTCGTGCAAATCCGGGCCGAGAATGTCAATCCTGATGCGATCGGCGCAAAGGTCATCTTTGCTCTCCGCCAGATGGAAGCAGATTTGGCGACAGGCATCTTATTGACGATTGATCCCAACCGTTCCCGTTTGCGTTTGTTGCCACTTGATTGATAAGTTGAAACTTTGAATTCTCTAACCCAGATGAACTACGAAGTCCCCGCAAGGGGGGATTAGAGCCTTAGATAACAAATTTCCGTCCAGGTTGGCCAGAACATCGAATATCTGAATGAATCCCAGCTCAACGATCTAACCAGCAAATCTCAAGACTTCTACGACAAGGCCCCGGGCTTCAGAATCGCCCGCATTCGCGGCCGTTATTTCCTCATGTTTCTTTTTCTGCGCTACACCGCCGGCCGAATTTGAGCGGGCCCTGATCCGAAGGGATCGCCCTTGCCAAGAAGCATGGAGCGTACCGCGGCCGCAAGAAAGCGCTGTCGCCTGAGCAGGTGGCCGCTCTGCGCCAGCGGGCCGCTACCGGCGAACAAAAAGCCAGCCTTGCCCGCGAATTCAGCATCAGTCCCTTATAGCAAATTTTTGACTATATTTAAAAAGAAAATTTGCTATCTAAGGGACTTATATTGCGAAGCAATGTCAGCCGCGAGACCTTATACCAATACGTGAGAACGAATGACTGAAAAGTTGACAGAATTTATAAATTGGTTACAATGTATTCAGGAGGATACGTAAATGCGCGATGTGATGACGGTCCGGGTGGAACCCGAAGTTAAAACAAAACTCGATAAACTGGCCAAAGCAACAGCCAGAACAAAATCATTCTTGATTGCCGATGCCATTCGCGAGTATGTCGAACTCAATGAATGGCAGGTCGAAGCCATCCAGGAAGGCATTCGCCAGGCGGATGCCGGGAAACTGATAGCGCATGACAAGCTCAAAAAGAAGTGGGAGCGTAAACTTGCGGGTTAATTGGACACTGGCCGCTGACACTGATCTTGAAAGTATCGTCGCTTATATCGCTGAAGATAATCCCCGGGCAGCGGCTGGAATAGTCATGAAGACAATCCGCATCGTGGAAGATCACCTGTCTCAAACTCCAGCTATGGGACGTCCTGGGCGTGTGCCTAAAACCCGTGAACTGATCGTTCCGGATACCCCCTATATCGTGGCGTATCGAATCAAGGATAAAAACCTGGAGATTCTCAGAGTTATTCATGGCTCCCGCAGATGGCCCGGAAAATTTAAAACATAAAAGCAATTATGGGCGCCTTCGCTGCATTTGAGCGGGCGAGCAAAAAGCCGCTCTGGGGCTTTTCATTGCCCGGCGCCTGAATTCAGCTTACCCGAATAAAGTCACAAAGGGAGCAGCACAAATCATCCGCCGACTTTGGTTGCTCTCACTATGATTTCAACCATTACAATCAACTGTTGAAATCATTTAGTGAGACACCCACCTAAGGGGCGGATTGTATTTGTCCCCGATGGGGGCATTGTCCACGGCTCCCAGCGTTTCCCCAAAATTCATTTTTGAGATATGCCCCGGAGATACATTATGCATAATCCCATTTGCTATGATTTATCAGATTGTACCAACAATTTCAGCCCAGTTAGAGCCTTATAATAAATTTTCTGCGCTTTTTAGCAAAGAAAATTTGTTATTTAAGGCTCTTATCCAGCTCTGCTGGGTTAGGGCATACTCTAATTAGCTGTCAGGGGTTGTTTCGGTTAGGCGTCATGTTAGGGTCGGTAAATTCAATTGTTGACAATTTCCTTAAAGGGTCATAGACTATAACCTGACACATTTCATAATGAGAGGGTAAAATGCCAGGTCAACGCATTGGTTATGTCAGGGTGAGCAGTTTCGATCAGAACCCCGAGCGGCAGCTGGAGAATATTTCGGTCAATAAGGTCTTTACTGACAAAGCCTCGGGCAAGGATACCAAGCGGCCTGAGCTCGAGGCGCTCCTTTCTTTCGCCCGTGAGGGAGATACTGTTGTTGTGCACAGCATGGACCGCCTGGCTCGGAATTTAGACGACCTGCGGCGCTTGGTGCAAATGCTGACCAAACGGGGCATCCGGATCGAGTTCGTCAAGGAAGGATTGCATTTCACCGGCGAGGATTCGCCCATGGCAAATCTGCTGCTCTCGGTCATGGGCGCCTTCGCTGAATTTGAGCGGGCTTTGATCCGCGAGCGCCAGCGCGAAGGAATCGCCCTTGCTAAAAAACGTGGAGCGTACCGTGGTCGCAAGAAAGCACTGTCGCCTGAGCAGGTGGCCGCTCTGCGCCAGCGGGCCGCTGCCGGTGATCAAAAAGCCGCCCTTGCCCGCGAGTTTGGCATCAGCCGCGAGACCTTATACCAATACTTGAGATCGAATGACTAACCATGTTACAAACACAATGGCAGAGTGCCACTTCGACGATCCGAAGAATTAAGCTGGGCTGCAAACGAAAAGGAAAAGGTAATAATCAAAGACCTGGTACTAATGTCTTTTTATGCGCATGTCCATTAATTTTTAGGCCACTGGGAATTTTACACGAAAAGCAGTGCCGGCGGAACGGTCCAATTCAATTGAACCGTCAATCTGCTTGATCAGCATTTTGACCAACTGCAGTCCCAGGGTTTCTGATTTCTCCCACTCAAAATCCGCTGGTAGCCCAACCCCGTTGTTGGCCACAGTCAAGATCAGTTCATCGCTACCCTGGACTGCGATAACGTTGATTTCGTATCTACCCGCTCCGGAAACCGGAGTGCCCACGGGGAAGGCATGCTTGAAAGCGTTGGTGATCAATTCGTTCAGGATCAGTCCGCAGGATATGGCTTTATCTAGACTCACCATCACTCCGTCCGCCTGCACCGAGAAGTAGACATTGTGCTCTGATCCGAACTGGGCATGGATATGGGCGCTTATCATCTCGATATAGTTTTGTAGATCGATATGAGTCAGATACTTGGATAAGTAGAGACTCTCATGAACCTGGGCCATGGAACGGATCCGCCCTTCCAGTTCCTGCAGAAAAGGGTTTAACATTTCATTATGGGCTTTCGTTTCCTCCATTTTGATCAGGCCAATGATGATCATCAGGTTGTTCTTAACCCGGTGATGCACTTCTTTTAAAAGCACCTCTTTCTCTACCAGGGAATTTCTTAATTTTTCCTCGGCACATTCGCGCTCAGTGATGTCATTGTAGATGACCTGAAACTGCTTGTTACCGTTCCAAAGGATCTCCTTGCGAAAAGCTTGAAGATGGCGAATTTCGCCATTTTTCCTGATGATAGCGATTTTATATTCCCTAGGCCCGAAATCGCCCTGTTCCCGAGCTTTTACTCTGGCGTGAAACTCCTCATAGCTCTGTGGTGTATAGCGCGCCTTGAGGGGAATGCGGTTTATTTCATCCATGCTACCGTAGCCATATAAACCCAAAATCGTCCGGTTAGCATAAATGGTCTCGCCTTTGTCTGTTACGATGCGCACCCCTAAAGGCGAGTCCTCCAGTAAGCGCTGGAAATTTTCTTCATTTTTCTTTACAATTTCCTCTATTTGCTTGCGCTCGCTGATGTCGCTCAGCACGATGCGGCATACCCGTACGCCGTTGTCGTCTGGCGCGACGGACGCTTGCAGCAGCGCCCAGAATGCCGTGCCGTCGTGCTTCGCTATTCGCAACTCGCACGTCTGCGTTTCTCCGGTCTCAAAAAGCTGCTTGCGGTGTAGATAATAGATATCTTGATCCTCTTTGCTGATGAACTGGGTTAATGGCTGTTTGGAGAGAGCGCCCCGGGGCATACCTAGCAGGGTAGCGGCGGTAAGGTTAACCTCCAGCAGTAGCCCCTGTTCGCTGAGTGTGCAATAACCGACCGGAGCCAGGTCATAGAGATCAAAATAACGCGCTCGCGCGGTTTCCAGTTCCGTCTGCATCCGGCGCAACTCCTCGTTTTGCATCTCCAGCTCGATCTGGTGCACCCGCAGTTCGTATAGCATTTTTTGCGTTTCTTCCTGTGTCAGTTTTTTCGAGGCTTTGGCATCATCGCCCCTGAATTTTTCTTCCGCCCGCCGGCGCAGGCCGGCCGCGGCGCCGTTGCGTTTATATTTTTTTTCCATTTTACCCAGGCCGCATTTACCCGCGGGGTTGTTTTGTTTTTCGCTGCCGCGGCTGAACGACAGAGGCATCTCCGGCCGGCGTGGTCGCAGCGAATTCCACGCTACAAAGGGTGCCTCCGGACCCACCTTCTATGCTGAAACTGCCGGCGATCTGGTTGGCAAGCATCCGTACCAGGTTTAGCCCCACCCCCGCGTTCCCGGAAAGGTCAAAACCCGCCGGCAAGCCCACGCCGTCGTCTTTGACCTCAATTACGGCGCCAGCGGCGGTTTTTTTGAGCGCCAGGGTAATGGTCCCGCGCCGGCCGTCGGGAAAGGCGTATTTTATAGCGTTGGTCAGCAGTTCCGTGAGCATAAGCCCGAGCGGAGTGGCAGCTTTCAGCGCTACGGCGATGGGCTCCATATCCGTGTGGATGGCAATGTTGTCGGCCAACCCGAACATGTTGGCAACGATGCGGGCACAGTACTCGTCCAGGCGCACCTCGCTGCTTGAACCAACGGCATAGAGCAGGGGGTACAGCCCGGCTATGGACTTGACCCGGCCATCCAGGCTACGGAGAACGGCCTGCGTCTCCGCGCCAACGCCGGGGTTCAACGCCAGGCTGATCATGCCGGATATCAGGGCGAAACTGTTTTTGGCGCGGTGCTGAAGCTCGCTGAGCAGGTTGCGGTTTTCCTGAAACGCGGTTTGCAAAGCCGCTTCGGCCTGCTTGTGCGCGCTGCAGTCGGTGATCACAATGCGGCAGACGGGATCGCCGCCGGCGACCTGCGCAGCGGTGGCGGTCAGCTGGGCCCAGAATGTAGTGTCGTCTTTTTTCACCATGCGTAACTCAAACGTCTGCGCCGCAGCAGTCGCAAAAAGCTGCTTGCGGTGCATATAGAAAATGTCCTGGTCCTCCCTGATGATGAATCTGGTCAACAGCTGCTTGGCGAGAGCGCCCCGGGACATGCCCAGCAGAGTGGCGGCGGTGAGGTTGGCCTCCAGGATCAGGCCCATGGCACTGATGGTGCAATAGCCCGCCGGGGCCAGGTCATAGAGGTCGAAATAGCGCGCGCGTACGGCGTCCAGTTCCGCCTGCGCCCGAATCAGTTCCTCGTTCTGCATCTCCAGTTCGATCTGGTGCACCCGCAGTTCGAACAGCATTTTCCGCGTTTCTTCCGGCGTCAGTTTTTTCGCGGCGTCCGTGGTCCTGAAATTTTCTTCCGCCTTTTTGCGCAGGTCGGCAAGAAATTGGGACCCGGTTTTGATTTCGTCAATACCAGCGATCTTTTTATTTGGCATGTTGTTTACCTTTAAGGAACGGCGATTCATGCGTGTCCCCGCCAGGGGGAATCGCCCCTTGGTTATTACTCTTCACTCCGAACTCCTTACTCCCAACTCCGAACGATTCCCCCCCCCCCCCGTTCCGTCGTGGCGATGGCATACATCTTTCCAGCCTCATTCACCAAAGCGGTAGAGACTATCGAGACCTCCACGGTAGAACCATCTTTGGCGAGCCGTTGGGTTTTATGCGGATCCAAAATCTCGGCCTGGCTAAGCTGCACGATCTTGGCCAGCGCGTCTTGGCGCAATTCCTTCGGTATCCGGTCGCGGACATTCATGGCCAGCGCCTCGGCCTCGCTCCAGCCGTACAGGCCCATCGCTCCCTTGTTCCAGGCGATGATGCGACCTTCCATATCCTGGACGGTGACGGCATCCTGGCTGTCATTGATCACCGCGGCCAGGTGACGCAGCAACTTTGCTTCATGCAGCGCCGCCTGCGCCTGCGCCTGAGCCTGCGCCTGCGCCTGCGCCTGCGCCTGCGCCTGCGCCGTTTTCAGCTCGGTGATATCAGTAAACGTGATCACCGCGCCCTCGATCACGTTGTCCAGCGTGCGATAGGGCTGGAGGCGCAGCAGGTGCCACTTGCCTTCTGTCGTCTGCACTTCCACCTCTTTGGGCAGCAGCGTGTCCAGCACTTTCTGGGTATCCGCCAACAGGCCGTCATAACCGATCAGGTTGGAGACGATGTGGCTCACCGGCCTGCCTATGTCGCTCAGGATCAGGTTGATGATCTGAGCGGCGGCTGGGGTGAAGCGCAGGATGCGCAGTTGATGGTCCACGAAGACGGTGCCGACGCCGGTGCCGGCCAGGAGGTTGTTCATGTCGTTGTTGGACCGCGACAAGTCCGCCACCTTGGTTTGCAGTTCG
Source organism: Candidatus Aminicenantes bacterium (assembly GCA_026393795.1). NCBI lineage: Bacteria > Candidatus Aminicenantota > Candidatus Aminicenantota bacterium. The sequence goes on from JAPKZL010000158.1 coordinate 11,444, forward strand.
GCATTGACGGTGGACAATTCTTCGTTGACCGACTGCAGCTCCTCCTTGGAGGTCTCCAGCTCCTCGTTGGTCGATTGAAGTTCTTCGTTGACCGACTGCATTTCCTCGTTCGAGGATTTGAGCTCTTCGTTAGAGGTCTCCAGTTCCTCATTGGCGGTCTGCAGGTGTTCATCTTTGGCGCGCAGTTCCTGTTTGAGCGCCGCAATGCGCGCCTCGGCGTTGCCATTGGCGCCTGTACTAGTTTCATGGTCTTCCGCTCCGGCAGGCGAGGCGGCCTGTTCAGCCGCCGCTTCCAGAATGACCAGGTACAGGGGCGCCGCAAATGTCGCGGCAGGACCTGCCCATTCGCCAAGCTCAGGGGTGGCTGTCAGTGGGCGGATGCTCAGATTGACCGCGGTGAATTCACCGTTGGTTTTGACGCGCAGGCCATGGCAGCGCACGATCTCTTTTTTGCCTGAGGCTTTGCGCAAGGCCACAGCCAGCTCGCGCCGCAAGCCTTCGCGGGCCATCTTGAGGATATTGTTGACGCCGGATTCGCCCGAGGCCGGTTCGAGATACATGCCGCTGCGGCCGTGCAAATAAAGGATATCGCCCTGGCCGTTGACCAGCGCGCCGGCCGGAGCGATCTGCTGCAAAAGCGCCTGTTCGGTCAACTCGCGCAGCGGCAGTTTCTTCGGGTTGACCTTCTTTACGGCGAATTGCGGCAACTCCGCATCGATCGCCGTCATGGGCGGCAGAAAGCGGCCCAGGGCAGTGCGCTGCGCGCTGTTAAAATCGTCTTTGCGCTGATACAGCTTTGCTTTTCTGTCACTCGTGGAGAACAGATCGCCAAACTCGCCCACGGTTTCGGAAGAACCCAGGAAGAGCATGCCGTCTGGTTTCAGCGCGTAATGGAACAGGGGAATGAGCTTCTTCTGAAGGGCCGCGCCCATATAGATCAGCAGGTTGCGGCAGCTGATCAGGTCGAGTTTGGAAAAGGGCGGGTCTTTGATGACGTTCTGTTCGGAAAAGACCAGCATGTCACGGATGCCTTTGTGGACGCGGTAGGCGCTGCCATCCGGTTCCTGCGCGAAAAAGCGAGCCAGCCGTTCCGGCGAGATGTCGGCGGCTATGCTGGCCGGATAGAGGCCGGCCCGCGCCAGGGCAATGGCCTTGCTGTCAATGTCAGTGGCGAACACCTGTGCCTTATAACTCTGCTTCATCTCTTCCATACGCTCCTGCAGC
>JAPKZL010000159.1 GCA_026393795.1 Candidatus Aminicenantes bacterium
GTGCATAAATCATCAGCCGGATGGTTTTTTCATTCAAAACCAGATCTTTATGGAAGATGATGATCGGTGCTGCGGCCCCGGGAACTTCTTTGATCAGGCGAAGCTCGAACACCAAATGCAATTTATCATTCAGCTTTTTACTGAAAAGCATCAATGCATTGCCAGCGGAAGCGGCATCATCGAGAGACTTGTAAAATCCTGATTGAGAGAAATTTGAAGTTTCTGAATCCATGTGCGTGTTGTTCCCGGTATGCACTTGGAACTGGCTGTAAATCAGCACATCGTTTGGCCAGTTCTCCGCGATGCGGGTAGCCATGGGCCTGTAGCCCTCACGATTCTCTCTGGAATGGCAGGTCAAAGTTCCGCTGGTTGCGGAAACAAAAAACATTTTATTGTCGGTGGTGACAATGCCTATATATTCTTTGCTTGTTGGATAAGGCGAATAATCGAGCTCCTGAAATCCAGGTTTTAACTGCGCTTCATGTTCAGCCCCCGGATCGTACATTTCCAGTATTTTCTCCTTCGTAATCATTTCGATTTTGGCGATTTGTTCGCTGGGAATTTTCATGACCAGAGGACTGCCCTCTGTGGAAAAGTCGATGAGTATCAGATTGCCGTCGGAGCCGGCGGATTTCCCGCTGATCAGACGGCCATTCTTCAAACTGAAAGTCATTTTTTGCCCCAGGTATTCATCGAGCTTGTCAAAAGGAATCGAAAGAGTTGTTACGCGGATGACTTCTCTCTGTTTCAGTTTTTGCACATCTTCCATTCCGGGAATTTCAGGCTTGTTCGCATTTCTTTCTTTATTTTTCGCCAGAATCTGTTCCCATTTTTTATCTTCCGCTATTTTTTGCGCTTCGACCGCTATAATTTCATGTTGCCTCAGCTCATCCTTGGTCATATATAAGCTTGCCATTTCACCGCTGTCGGCCCAGCGCTTCAGGATATCCTTAATCACCTGGTCTTTGTTGTTATAACTGGCCGTGCCGAGTTTTTCATAAAAGAGATTAACCACATTATCCAAATCCGGCAATTGAATATGAAAAAAACTGGGATTGGTCAGCAGCATTGTTTTTACCCGTGCCAGACGCCTGCAGGCATTGTCGAATATGATTTGCCTGTCGCGGCTGGAAAAATAATTCCCGAACAGCAAACCCTGATGGTTAAGGACAAATGATGTTTCGATCAGATAGGTATTAAGGGCCTTTCCCAATTCGCCAGGGCCGTTGTGCTGCTCCTTGTCAAGCAATGCGTCCAATTGCTTGGATTGCGCATCGAGGCCTCTCATCAATCTTGACCGTTCACAAGTTCTTAAAGTTATGATGGGAAGAACAATTAATAAGGAAACAACAATCAGTGCTTTAATTTTTTTCATCAGGTGCCCCTTTGCTTGAAATATTTTCTTGATTCCGGTCATGAGTTTGGTAATAGTCGGTTTTTAATCGATCGGGCGGATCGTTGAGCTTATCGCTTGACGGATGCGACATTCCCTGAAGCTAGCATAAATAATTTTTCACTTCAAGAAGATTATGGTTGGATTATCAGGAATCGGAGGATTAAAATGGAACCGTATTTAAAAATTCATCGTGATGTACTATTATCATTTTGATATGGAGGTTAAATGGATTTTGAAAAATGGATACGCGACGTGCCCGATTTTCCCAAACCAGGCATCATGTTCAAGGATATCACCACCTTGCTGCAGGAGGGCAAGGCTTTCCGCCAGGCCATGAACCAGATCGTCAAGCGCTACCTGGACTCAGGCCTCGACAAGGTCGTGGGCATCGAGGCCCGCGGCTTCATCCTCGGCGGCGTGTTGGCCTACAAGCTCGGCTGCGGTTTCGTCCCGGCCCGCAAGCCCGGCAAGCTGCCGGCGCCGGCGATCCGCGAAGAGTACACTCTCGAATACGGCAGCAACGCGCTGGAAATCCACCAGGACAGCATCAAAAAGGGCGACCGGGTCCTGATCGTCGACGACCTGCTGGCGACGGGTGGAACCGCTTTGGCGACGGCCAAACTCGTGGAAAAGTTGGGCGGGGAAGTGGTCGCCATCCAGTTTCTGATCGAACTGGAGTTCTTGCACGGCCGGGAAAAGCTGCTGAAATACCCGCTGCATAGCCTGATCGTTTTCTAGCATGCTGCAAATCCTTCTGCTGCTGTTCGCTGTCGGCCAGACCGACCAGGTCAGCCAGAGTTACCTGGTCATGCAGCCGATACAGGAAGCACTGCTGCAGGGGCACTATTCGGCATTGGAACCGATATGCCAGGAACGCCTTTCCCTGGACCTGGAAGGTCCCTTTGCCCTCAGCGGTTTCTTAAGCAAAGAACAATTCATCAAGACCTTTGCCAACCGTTTGGCGGGATTGGCGATCGAAAAACTGGAGTGGTCGTCGCTGCAGGTCGAGGAGAATATCGCCGTGCAGTCGTTGAACCTGCTTATGATTCAGCGCCTCTCCGGGCTGCGGATTTATTACAAGTTGATCCTTTTCATGCGCGCCAATGCGGATGAAAAGAAAGAAAAAGAATGGAAGCTGTACTATCTCCGCGGCTTAAAAATGTAGCCTGCGCCTGCCTGGCTGGCCTGCTTGCCGCTGGGGCACTGTATTGCAAGATCGTTCTTCCCCGCGCCTGGAACACGGAGACCGTCGCCCTGCGGCTGAATGAAAACAGCGCCAGGATCGAGGCGCTGCTGGCCGTTGAGATCGACCGGCTCATGCTCCGCTCGGAGCGGCTGCTGAAACGATTCAAGGCCGGACGCTTGACGGCCGCGGAGTTGGATAAAAAGGAAGCCCTGGTCAGTGAAAAGAACGGCGTGATCGATTTTTACTACGGGGAGATCTATTTTTTCAAATCACTTGCTTTGGCCGAAGGCGATTGGCGCCTGGTCAGGAAGAACCAGGACATCTATTTTTTCCGCCGCCTGGACGGTCCGATCTGCTACCTGCGTTATCTCATGGACAGCAAGTCGAATCTGGTACGGCAGGCGTGGAAGTACCCGTGCTTGCTGTTCGACCTCAAGTACTCGCCCGAACCGTTAAGCCGCGGCGGTACCGGCTTGTCTTTCGACCAGGCACAGAAGAGTTATTACTACAGCCATATTCTCAAGGCCGGTCGCAGCCAGCTCGTCGTCAACCTCATTTTTTCGGAGGCGGACTTTTCACGCTATTTTAAAAAGCGCGACAGCCTGTTTTTTTTCGGATTTGCCTTTTTCCTGTTTTTGGTCCTGTCGGTGGCGTTTGGCAAGCGACCCTGGCTGCAGCTGCCGGCCATGGCCGGCATGGCTTGGTCGGCCTGGTTTTTCCTCGCCTGGTTCTGCCCGCCCGATATATACATCCTCCGTTTGGCGCCGGCCCTGCAATCCGTTTGGCAGCTGCTGGTGGTGTTGCTTTTTTTGCTGGCGGTCTTTTTGCGCTTTGGCGGTCGGAGACTGCCGGCCGTCAACTGGGCGGCGTTCGTTCTTTTCAACCTGCTATGCGGCGCGGCCTTCTATTCCATGGCCGCAGTTTTGCCCGGCCTGGAATTCCCGTTTTCCGAATTCGCCTTGCACCCGGGCTATCTGGGGTTGCTGGCCTTCCTGATCGGGCTTCATGTCTTTCCTCTGCTCGCCGCGGTCAGGCTGCAAAAGCCGGCCACCTGGCGGGCCGGCTGGCCGGTGGCCCTGCTGCAACTCGTTCTGGTGACCCTGGCCATCCCATTTTTCCCTTCCCTCCTGTTCAGCTATTCCCTGCTGGCACTAATCTATATTGTTTTTCTCTTTTGGCGGCGGCGTTTCTGGACGCACGTCTTGCTGCTGGCGTTGCTGGCCCTGTCGATCAGCCATTGGTTGTCCGTCTATTCACGGCTGGAAAAACAGGAATTCATCAGCAGCAACCTGAAGAACATTTTTGCCAGCCAGAATCAGTTCGCCAAGCTGGTCGCCCGGGAGATCGTTTACGAGATCAATTCCCAGAAGGAACAATTTTACTCGCTGTTCAGGGAGGACATTCGCGACGAGTTGACCGGCATCTGGCAAAATACGCTGGCGGCCCGCGAGGCCATCGCGTCGGGCATCTACGTGGTGGCCGAAGACAACCGGCTGCTCCATTCGTTTTCCTACCAGATCCCCTACATCGACGTTCACAAAAAGGATATTTTCCCCTTCTGGCACGTCGAGGCCGTTGACGCCGATCTGTTCGGGAAGAAAGTGAGCCTGGCGGTAGCCACGATCAACGTTTTCCAAAAGGGGCGCTACCTCGGTTACATCATGGTGCAAGTCCTCAATTCGGCCGAATCGGTGTTGCGCAGCCTCGGGCAGAAATCGGTCTTCAACCTGGACCGGAAAATCAGCGCCACCGGCATGGGCTATATCAAGGTGGACGGCTCGGGCGCGATCCGGGAGAATCCGGCCAACATCAATTTGGAAAACCTGGACGCGTTGCTTGCGACCGCCGACCGCTGGATCTCCTTCCGCACCATGGGGGTCGAGTATCGCGGCTACGTCTTCAGAAGCAATGACGAAACAATCATTGTTTTTTATCCGCAAAATGCTTTTTTCAAAACATTCTCGGAATGGATAAAAATTCTGATCGTCCTGATCCTGCTGGCAATGGCTTTCTACTTTCGTCGCCTGAGGGAATTCCAATGGCGTTTTCTCTTTCAATCGTTCTCGCTGAAGGTTTTCGCCATCCTGGTGCTGCTGACCATGATCACGGCGGTCGTTTTTTCCATTTTCTCGCTGAATTTCAATTCGCTGGCGCTGGAAACCCAGCTCAACCGGGCGATCTACGAAAGGGGACGCTCGGCCCTGAACATCATCAACAACCTTTTGGCCGAAGACAATGAAATCACCCAGAATCATTTGTTCCTTCTGGAAAAAATATTGGAAAACGACATCAGCGTCTACGAAAACGGGGTCTTGCTATACACCTCCAACCACCGCAAGATCATCCAGTCGCAATTGCCCATCTATCTGAATTCGGGGATCCGCGCTGTCCTGCAGCGGGGCAACCAGCAGTTTTACCTGCAGAAAATGGAGAATTCGCTGGCTCTGTTTTTCAGCGCCGGCGGCGCTTACATTTTTGACATTGAATTCGCCTACAATCGCGCCAATCTGGCCGAGTCCCGCCGCACCTATGTCGACTTCCTGATCACCGTTTTTTTCATTCTGATCGTCTGCGGCATGGCGGCCGCATTTTTCTTCCGCAACAAGATCATGGCGCCGATCCATCTCCTGAACCGGGGCATGGCCGACGTGCAGCAGGGCCGCCTGCAGCCTCTGGAGGACGTGCCCGCGGAGATCGAATTGCGGGAACTGGTGCAGGGCTTCAACGCCATGGTCGAGGGCATCAAGGAGCAGAAAAAAAACGTCTCGGAGATCGCCCGGATGAAAACCCTGGTCGAACTCGGCCGCCGGGTAGCGCACGAAGTCAAGAACCCGCTGACCCCGATCAAGCTTTCGGCGGAGCAGATCCTGCGTTCGCTGCAGGATGCGGACAATGATCCCAAACCGGTGATTACCAGCGCCGTTCGCTACATCATCGAGGAAAGCGAGCACCTGCAGCGGGTGGCCTACGGGTTTCTGAATCTGTCCAAGCTTGACGAACTGCAAGCCGAGCCGTTCATGCTCGACGAGCTGATCGCCGAGGAGATATCCCGGCTGCGGTCGGTCTACCCCGAAATCCGTTTTGCCGGGCCCGAACCGGCCAAGGCGATCGCGGTGAAGGCCGACCGCCTAAAAATCAAGCAGGTGATTTCGAACATCATCAGCAATTCCCTCGAGGCCATCGGCAACAATCCGGGGCAGGTTTCCCTGTGCGTGGAGGAACAGGGGGCGGATATCCTGATCGCCGTCAGCGATGACGGCGCGGGCATCAGCGCGGAGGAACTGGCCCTGATCAACGGCGAAAACTATTCCTCCAAGGACTTGGGTACCGGCCTTGGGCTGGTCATCGCCCGCCGCTTTCTCGAACTGCATCGCGGCAGCCTGCAAATCGAGTCGCGGCCCCATGAAGGGACGACCGTTTTTTTGAGGTTTAAAAAAGATGTTACGCAAGCCTGAGCCCCTGAAGCCCGGCGATCAGGTCGGAGTTTTTCTGCCCTCTTCTCCGATCCGCGAACCCTTTCACGGCCTTGGGCTGCAAGCCTTGCAGGGTATGGGCTTGCGGCCGCGCGAGGTCAGTGCTCCTTTATCCGGCCACGATTTTTTCGCCCGGCCGCCCGAACAGGGGCTTGCCGACCTGCAGGGTTTTTTCTCGGACCCCCAGATCAAGGTCCTCTGGGCCGGCCGCGGCGGTTACGGCTCCAATTACCTGCTGCCGCTGCTGGACCGGCTGGTGATCCAGACTCCGAAGATCGTCATCGCCTCTTCCGATGCCAGCTACCTGCTCTGGTACCTTCTTGATCGCAGGCGGATGACGGTCTTCTACGGCCCCATGGTATTTGGCGCCCTGGCCGCCGGACACTGCGACCGCGACCAGATCCTGACCGTGCTGGCGGGGGACGCATACCCGCTGGAGATCCCCGGGGTAGTCCTCTGCCGCGGCCGGGCCAGGGGGATGATCAGCGGCGGCTGCCTGGCCAATTTCGCCTCGCTGCTGGGGACGCCCCATGCCGTGGAGGTGCGGGGAAGGATCCTGCTGTTGGAGGATGTCAACGAGCGTCCTTTCCGCATCGACCGCATGTTGTGGCAGTGCGAGCAGGCCGGCGTTTTTGCCCAAATCAAGGGGTTGCTGCTGGGAGAATTTCCCGGATGCTTCAAGGATGAAAATGAAAAGGAGATCTTCTACCGGCGCTGGCAGGAAAAATTGAGCGCCTGGGATATCCCCGTCCTCTTCGACATGCCGCTGGGGCATGCCGAGAGCGCCGGCATCCTGCCGCTGGGCGTCGAAGGGGAGATCGACACCGCCGCCTTAGCCGGGCTGGCATGCAGGGAAAAAGGAGTACGGGGATGAAAAAGGTTTTCTTGTGCGGCATCGCCGGCAGCGGCATGAGCGCCCTGGCCGGCCTTTTCAAAAAAAAAGGCTATGAGGTTTTCGGTTCGGACGCCCGTTTTTATCCCCCCGTGGATGGCTTGCTGAAGAGCCTGCAGGTCACCCTGTTCAAGGGGTTCGCCGCCAAAAACATCCCCGCCCGGGTCGATTTTTGCGTGATCGGCAACGTCGTCGGCCGCGGCAATCCCGAAGTCGAGTTCATTCTTGACCGCGGCATCGAGTACTACTCCATGGCCGAGGCCCTGCAGCGGTTCTTCATCAAAGGCAAGGAGTCGCTGGTAATCGCCGGCAGCCACGGCAAAACCACCACCGCCTCGTTCATCGCCCATCTGCTGACCGTCGCCGGCAAGCGGCCGGGCTTTTTCATCGGCGGCAAACCCTTGAATTTCAGCGGCAACTACCGGCTGGGCAGCGGCGCCTTTTTCGTCAGCGAAGGCGATGAGTATGAAACGGCTTTTTTCGACCGCACCGCCAAATTTTTCAAATACCGTCCCGACCGCCTGATCCTTACCGCCCTGGAGCACGATCATATCGATTTTTACCCCAGCGCGGCCGGCTACCTGAAAAGCTTCCAGGACCTGGTCAACCAGGTCCCGCACCGGGGGACGATCATCGTCAACAACGATTACGAGATGGCGCTGCAAGCGGTCGCGCGCGCCTTCACCCCGGTCATCACCTACGGACGCGGCCGGGCCGATTTCAAAATCACCCGGGTCCGGGCCAGGAGCGACGGATATGATTTCCGCCTCACGAGCCGTTCCCGGCACTGGGAATTCCACACGCAGCTGGCCGGCCCCTACAACGTCTGGAACCTGACCGCTGGCATCATCCTGGCCCTGGAGCTGCGGCTGCCGCTGGCGACGATCGAAAAAGCGCTGGCCACGTTCCGGGGAGTGGAGCGCCGGCTGTCGGTCATCGGCCGCCGGCAAAACACCGTTTTCGTCGAGGATTTCGCCCATCATCCCACCGCCATTGCCAGCGTATTGTCCGGGTTGCCGAGCCTGTACCCCAAGCATGAGATCATCGTCGTTTTTGAACCGCGCTCATGGAGCTTGCGGCGAAATACGCGTTCAGATCTTCGAGAATTATCCCGACATCCAGCGTTTCCTTTCCAGCCTCGATTTTTCGCTGCCGCGAGTCGTCATCCTTCTTTCCAACGGCGACGTGCACGATTTCACCGCCTGGGCGAAGGGATTGACGCGGGCAAAGTAAGACCCATAGGCGCGATTGACAGGCAGGCGGCAAAAAAGTAAAATGAATGCACTCGTTTCCCAAGGAGGCCATGCGATGAAAATTAACTTGGAGTTGATCGCCAAGGAAAAACTGAAACCCCTCTTCGATGACCCGTTGGCATTGCCCTTCGGGCGTTATTTTACCGACTACATGTTCACCATGGAATATTCCCAGGGGCAAGGCTGGAAAAATCCCTGCATCAAACCCTACCAGCCGTTGATCCTGGAACCTTCGGCCAACGTCTTTCATTACAGCCAGGAGGTTTTTGAAGGACAAAAGGCCTACCAATCGCAAAAAGGCGAAATCTTGATGTTCAGGCCTTTGGATAATGCCCGGCGCATGAACCGCTCCCTGCAGCGCTTGTGCATGCCCGAGATCGACGAGAACGTTTTCCTAGAAGCCGAGTGCGAATTGCTGAAGCTTGAAAAACGCTGGATCCCGACTCAGAAGGGGGCTAGCCTCTATATCCGGCCGGCCGTGATCGGCACCGAACCGGCGTTGGGGGTCAAAGCGTCGAGCGAATTTCTCTTCTTTATCATCCTCTCGCCGGTGGGGCCGTACTTCAAGGAGGGTTTCAAGCCCGTCAGTCTGTGGGTCAGCGACACCTATTCCCGCGCCGGCAGCGGCGGGACCGGCGAAGCCAAGACGGGCGGCAACTATGCCGGCAGCCTGCTGGCCACACGCGAAGCTATCCAGAAGGGTTACAGCCAGGTGCTCTGGCTCGATGCCGGCGAGCACCGCTATGTCGAGGAAGTCGGCGCCATGAACATTTTCTTTGTCCTGGAAGGTAAATTGGTCACGCCCGCCCTAGGGGGGACGATCCTGCATGGCATCACCCGCAAATCGGTCCTGGAATTGGCTCCCGAGCTGGGCATCCAGGCCGAGGAGCGGAAGATCGATATCAAGGAGGTCGTCGACGGCATCGGCGCTGGAAAGATCAGCGAAATTTTCGGTGCCGGCACGGCTGCCGTCATCAGCCCGGTCAACAAGATCGGGTACCAGGGCAAAGACTATTCGGTCAAAGAGGACCGGAAAGCAACCTGGGCGCAGACTTTTTTCGATACGCTGATCGGGCTGCAGTATGGCGAAATCCCCGATACGCACGGTTGGGTTTACAAAGTGCGGTGAAGGCCCGGTAGGCGGAGATACCCAGCCGAGGACGGCGGCTGTAGAACCATGGATTCATTTCGCCAATAAAACCAGGAGGACGCGCATGGGCAAATACACGGATTTCACCGCGTACCGGAAAAAAATGAATGAGAAGATACTGGCGCAGGGGAATCTGCAGATCAAACGCTTTTTCGCCCTGGACGGCCAGGCCTACCAATCCGGGGCCTTGGATGCCACGACCAAGGAATTGCTTGGCCTGGCAGCCTCCATGGTGCTGCGCTGCGACGATTGCATCGCCTACCATGTGATCCAGGCCAAGGAGGCCGGGGCCGGCCGGGACGAGATTTTTGAAACCTTCACCATCGCCCTGATAGTCGGCGGCTCGATCGTTATTCCCAATTTGCGCCGCGCCGTCGATTTCCTGGAGGAACTCGAAAACAATGCGGGCGGAAAATGAGCGCTCGGCGCGTTCTTGTCGCTTTTTATTTTTTCCTTTTCGCCGCTTCGGCAGTCGCGGTGCAACCCTACAACAACCCGTTGACGCTCGCGCAGCTGCAAGCGCTGGCCGCCCTGACGGCCGGACAGCAACAGCAGGACGCCAACCAGCGTCAGCTCCAGCACTGGTTCTTTTACAACGTCGAGTACTTTCGCCATGCGCCGGAGGTAAGCGTGATCGGCCGCTCGCCGCTGATCAGCCTGGGGCCGCCGGCCTGGCCTCCGGACGCGATCTACGATGCGGTCGTTCGACCGCGCGGTATGGCCTACATCCTCTTTGATCCGGCCACGCCCAACCCTGCCACGCTGGATAACGTCACCTTTCCCGCTCCGCCGCACACGTTGCGGGGCACGACGGACGATACCTGCTGGGAGGAGGCCCAGCACCTGGTGCTGGGGCGGCACGACTTGAGACCTATCGTGGACCTTGTCACCTGGAGCTCCTACCGCGAAGGCCATAGCGACCAGGAACGTCGTGAGCACATTTTTATCAATTTCGCCCGCGTCACGACAACCTGGATTCAACAGCTCCAAGGTTTTGAGACCGAGGCCCGCAAGGCGTATGCTGAAGAAATGAAGCTCGTCAAGAATGGGGTGCGGATCAACCTGGAAACCGAGCACGTGGTGTGGCGTGAGGCGTGGAACCGTTGGAAGAACATCTGGGATAAGTCTGTCGAGGCAATGCGAACGGGAAAGCGGCTGATCATCCCGCTGACTCGGCAAATGGCATCTCAGTACGAACAGCTGTCGGGTGTGCGGATACCCACCGAGAATCAGGTGATCACGTTCTATATGAACGGCGGCCTGACGGACGACGCCAACCCGGAACGAAACAAAGGCCAGCGGATCAATATCTCTGAATGGGTGATGCGACCGCATCCGTTTAGGTCGAAGCTGCTGAAAATCCAGCATACTCCCGCCGATCCGGTGGCCGTCCTGTTGCCCGGCGCCAACGAACGGCTGGAATGCAAATTCACCATCCAACTTATTGACACCTACACCCCATACGGCAAGTCGTACGGAGGGAACAATCCCGTCGTTCGCGGCAAGTTGAGCGTAGTCATCCAGAGGCCGGGGCCGGACGACCTTGAACCGGAAATCAGCCTTGAGGTGAAGCAGGGGACGCGGGTATTTGCCGCCGCGCGCGGTAGTGAACGGTATAATATGATATCAATCGACTTGGCCGACGCGTATCGCCAGGAACTCCAGAAGAACACGGGAAGCGACCCGATGGCTTTGCTCAGAGCGATCACCCGGCCGGTGCAGCCGCTGAGTTTTGCCATCAATTTCAGCCGTCGCAAGCCGACCGAGTTGAAAGGGCGCCGTCAATATGTGTTGATTGTGCGCTACGTTGATACGGACGGACCGAAGGACCCCGCTGTTTATGAGAATATGACCGCCCCGTTCGTTATCAACCTGGACTCTACGGCCGGAACGACGGTTGGCGCTGGGGGCACTGCCCCGCCTGCTGGCGGTCCCGCGTGGGTACTTACCAAGACGACTGTGGAAACAAAGAAAAAAGCGGAGAGTAAATCGCGCCAATTCAACGAAGGGTATGGCCTGGTGAACGTGAAAGATACATTGGACATCAAGGGGACCGACCGAAATGCATCGTGTATCTCGAAATCGATCATGGATCTTCCTAAAGGAACCCCGACCGGGCCGCTGCATAGAGAGTCCGAGCTCAGGTATGACCTTTCTTGGACGGCCCCTCCACCGCGCCTGCCGTTCGGCTGGACAATGCCAGTGGAACTGACGTGGAAGAGAAGTTACCGAGCAACGGTCCCTGAGAAACTCACTGACTCGATCGGCGGATTGTTCTACAACATGTTCAATGGCAAGTTTGGCGTAAAACCGTTCGGGATCGTGGTCAGCGACGCTGCGCCCGGCCCTCTCACGGACTCTTTCCTTGTCCCGCCTCCTGACGACCCCAATCATCCGATCCTTACCGTACGTGTCACCTGGGAAGGGTACCAGGAAGTGTATCACGAGGTTGTCTTTGAGTATGGACTTCAGAAAGGTCCGGCCCCAAGCATCTCCGGGCAGGTTACGCCGCCGAAAGCCGAGCTGCCCGTCGAGGACACGGATATTGACAACGTCCCGCCAGAAGTGGAAGAAGATGAACCACCAATACCACCCGTGCGCGAGGGTAAGCAGGTCGTGCGGCGATGGTATACGCATCCGTCCGGAAACTATCGATTGCCTCTGCCTGACGGCTGGAATGTGGCCGCAAAACATCTATTCGATGAGGTGAACGTTGACTATGATACGCTCATGCCACTGGATCAGGGCATGGCGCTGATCTGCGCCCGCGGCCTGAGCGACCACAAGGGCGAGCAGGCCGGGCGAATCCTTTCGGAGTACGCGCAGCGGTTGCTGAAACAGAACCCCGGCTCACGGTCCGCCGACTTTCGGGTCGGCTTCGCGCCGGCCGTGCAGGTGGTCTGCCATGATCCCAAGGACAAGGTCATGCACTGGTACTTCAAACTGTTCGAAAGGGGCAGTAGCTACAATCTGTTTGTCGTCATGCCGGCGGCGAAGACCATGGAACGGATGCCGACAATGGTCGAAGACCTGCTGGCAAAGGCGCAGATGAAGGGGGAATGGTAGCAGATCCGCGAGGTCTATGGGGCTTCTTGCTTAGGGATACGGCAGTTGGAAAATCAGCCGGGTTCGGTCAGCAGCCTTTGGTATTCCTGTTTTTGATAATCGAGCAGTTGGATGCCCATGCCGCCCTTATAAATCAAGTAAGATGAAGGAGTTGTCTTTTTGCTCCAGACAATAAATCCAGCCATTTTTACATGGCTGTTTTTGCATTGAATTTCAATATTGATGCCGCTTCTTGAGGGAAATGCGTTCGCGGTTTGGATGAATACACCACGGCGTGAAATATCTCCGGTTAACGATTGGAAGGATTGTCCATCATAGGTAAAACGGATCGGGATCTTTTTTATCACCCGGTCATCCCTTCTTTTTTCCATAAAATCTCTCCGCAGCACAATAAAATATATGAATAATATATGCGCTAAAAAATCAAAATTGTCAATTTTATTTATCCCTTTTTCAGTACTGTAAAACAGGATTTTATTTAAGGCACAAGGTGAAAAAATCATTGCCGGTCATTGACATTTGGGACAATTACCCGCAAAATGCAAGCATAGTGATGCTAGACGCCTCGCAGGACCTCGGCGTAGCATCACTATGCTGAGGTCTTCCGAAGCATTCAGTGATGCTATTGTAGCTTTATCAGCAAGGAGAAACAGAAATGAGAAACAGGGTGGTTTTATTAACGATCCTGTGTTTTGTCTGCACGCAGGTCGTGCCGGTCATGGCCCAGGAGACCAGCGTCATCGACAAAATCCTGAAGGATGGGAAAAAAGCGTACATGGACGGCAATTACCAGGAGGCAGTGATCAAGTTTTCCCAGGCGATCACACTGATCAAAAACAAGCAGGACCTCCTCGATGCCCATTTGGCGCTGGCCCAGACGTACTTCATCATCGGGAGCATCCCGGAAGTCGAAAAAAGCGTCAACGAGATTTTGAAAATCAATCCGAAACTGGTCCTGAGCAAGGATGTCAACAGTCCCAAATTCATCTCCTATTTTGAACTGGTCAAGCGGGCCAAGCTGCTGAAGGTCACCCTGAAGGTACAGCCATCCGGGACAATCTATGTCGATGACATTTTCTTCGGCGCGGGCGAACGTGTCGACGCCCGCCTGTTCAAGGGACAGCACCTGGCCAGAGTAGAGCGGGATGGAACCCAGCCACAGCAGGAAGAGTTTTTGGTGGAGAAGGACGGCGAGGTCATCGAGCTGGCAGAGGCCGGAAAGCTGCTGTCCGTTCAGCCTGAAATGAAAGAGGCCAAGCTTGAGGTCCTGGGCGCCGGCGAAACGAAAAAGACGAGAAAAAG
>JAPKZL010000160.1 GCA_026393795.1 Candidatus Aminicenantes bacterium
TCAATGACGTCCTTTACAGGTAGGGGCACGGCGCGCCGTGCCCCGACGCCAATCGCCCCATCGCCCGAAATCAATTCCATCAACGTCTGTCCTTCCACGTATTCCATGGCGATATAGACCTGGTCATCGTGCTCGCCGATCTCGTAAATGATCACGATATTGGGATGGTTCAAGGCGGCCGCTGCCTGGGCTTCACGCTCGAAGCGCTCGCGTGCTTCCTTGTCTGCGGTCAATTGCTTAGGCAGAAACTTCAATGCTACCTGGCGGTGCAGCTTGGTGTCTTCGGCGAGATAGACTTCGCCCATTCCGCCACGGCCAAGTTCTTTGATTATTTTATAATGAGAAACAATTTTTCCTGTCATAGATTAAATCAATTGGCCGGGCGGACAGGTCCGCCGGCGCCAAGCTTTTCCAGGATCTTGCAATGGGAAACGATTTGGCCGATCATTTTTTCTCGCTCATTGGGAGTTTCATGCGCCGCATCAGGTCCTGGAAGCGCGGGTCGGGGCGAAGGATGTCGAAACAGGGGTACCCGAGGTACGGCAACGCCGGATCACGGACCTCAAAACCTTTCTCCAGCCAATCCAAAGCCTTGTCCTTCTCCCCGGCCATGGCGTAAAAGATTGCGATATCGCTCGGCATACTGTATGCCTTGGGAAGGCGGGCGATCAGGGCTTCGGCCGCGCGCTTCATCGCCTCGGCATATCCTCCTTGAGCATAGCCTTCATCGAGCGCCGCGTCGATTCTCGGGTCGTTATAAATAACTCTTTCACAGGCTTTGGCAGCTTCGAGGGTCTCTTTCTCCATTCCCTTCAATTCGTGCATGATCCACCAGAGCGCATTCGTGGCGAGGGGAAAGCCCGGTTGAATGCGCAGGGCTTCCCTCGCCGCCGAGATGGCCTCGTCGTGGCGCCGCTGCCAATACAGGACGAACGCATGAAAGCTGTGGACAAGCGGGTTGAACGGGTCGAGCACAACGGCCCGTTCGCTGTGATTCAGGGCCTCCTCGCCATGCCCCATGATCATCAGGAAGTGGGAGTACAATGCCTGCGCGTTCGCGACGTTGGGATTGATCTCGAGGGTTCTCCGCCAGGATTCCCGGGCGCCGTCCCAATCCCAATCGATCCATGTCCTGACCGTAGCCAGAGCCTCGTGGGCGCCGGCAAGATTTTCGTCCAGCTCGATGGCCCGCAGCGCCGCGGCCTTGGCCTTCGGTCCCGCCTGCTCGGGCGGCGCGAGACCAAATTGGTTGCGGACGACCCAGATAAAGGCGCGCCCGACGTAGGCCGGTGCGTAGGAGGGGTCCTTTTCGAGGGACAGGTCGAAGTACCTCTCGGCGATGTCCAGATCCCCGGGCGTCATCTTTATCCAATGGAAGAAGCCCTGGAGGTAGGCTTCGTGGGCCTCGGGATTGACGGGGCGCGCCTCGGCCAGCTGCGCCTTCTCCGAGGGCAGCAGCCGGATGGCCAGGGCGCCGGCGACCTTCCCGGCCACATCGCTCTGCAGGCCCAGGATACCCGACATCTCGCGTTCGTACGTGTCGGCCCACAGCTGCGCCTGGCCCTTCACCTGGATGAGCTCAGCCGTGACCCTGACCCGGCTTCCCTCGCGCCGGGCGCTCCCTTCCAGAACGTAGTCCACCCCGAGCTCGCGGCCGATCTGGTCGATGGGTGCATCACTTTTTTTATAACGCATCACCGAGGTGCGGGCGATAACGCTCAGGCTCTGCGGGTGCAGTTTCCCGAGCTGGCTGATCATCTCCTGGGTGAGGCCGTCGCTGAAGTATTCCTGCTGCGGGTCGTTGCTCAGGTTGGCGAACGGCAGCACCGCCATCCGGACGATGCCTGGAACGCTGCCCCTCGGACTGAACAGGCGGCCGCGGATGCCCCCGACGTCGAGCGCCAGGAGAAGCGCCAGCGCGGCAGCCGCGGACGAAAGGTAGAGTGTTTTTTTTGAAAAAATGTTCGCCCAGAACCCTTTGGTCCCGGCTATAATTAGCTGCGTGCCTTCGGCTGCCGCCTTCAGGTTCGCGGCTAGGTCGTTCATGTTCTGGTAGCGGTTCTTCGGGTCCTTGGACAGGGCTTTGGTGATGACAAGGTCCAGGCCGGCAGGCATGACGGAGCGGGCATTGCCCAGGGGCTTGGGCTCCTCGTTGAGGATGGCATAGACCACCGCCTGCATGTACTCGCCCTTGAACGGCGTTTCGCCCGACAGCATCTCGTAGAGAATGACGCCCAGCGACCAGATGTCGGTGCGCTGGTCCACCTCCTTTCCCGAGGTCTGCTCGGGGGACATGTAGGCCGCCGTGCCCATGGTGGAGCCCGTCTTGGTCAGCTTGGTCTGGCCGCCGGCCAGTTTGGCGATGCCGAAGTCCAGGATCTTGACCACTCCTTCGTTAGTGATGAAAATATTGGCCGGCTTGATGTCGCGGTGGACGATGCCCTTGGCGTGGGCCGCTGACAGCCCCCTGGCGATCTGGGTGGCTATGTCGAGCACTTGGGGGATCGGCAGACGGTGGACGGCAGACGGT
>JAPKZL010000161.1 GCA_026393795.1 Candidatus Aminicenantes bacterium
TAAGCGAATACGAAAAAGTTTCCCATGAAGCGCTGGAACGCGAGATCCACCAGGTGAAAAGGATGACCAGCGGACCGGTCGCCGTGAACTTCATGGGCGCGTTGAGCAACGTCAACGACCTGATCAAGACGGCCGTCAGCGGGGGAATCAGGATCATCGTCTTCGGCGCCGGCTTGCCGACCACACTCCCCGAGCTGGTCCCTGACCCTGAGGTGAACCTGGTGCCCATCGTTAGTTCGGCGCGGGTGGCGGAGTTGATCATGAGGGTCTGGGACAAGCGCTACAACCGGACCGCCGACGCCTTCATCCTGGAAGGGCCGCTGGCCGGCGGACACCTTGGTTTTTCGCACGAGCAGCTGGCGCAGCCGCAGGAATTCTCCCTGGAGCGCCTTTTGCCGGGCCTGCTGGAAGCGGTGAAAGCGTACGAGGACAAATACGGCCGCAAGATCCCGGTGATCGCCGGCGGCGGCATCTTCGACGGCCGCGATATCGCCCGCATGCTGAAGCTGGGCGCCGCCGGAGTGCAGATGGCCACCCGCTTCGTCTGCACCCTGGAATGCGGCGTTTCCACTGAATTCAAGCAGGCGTATCTGGACGCCAAAGAGGAAGACATCGTCATCATCGATAGCCCGGTGGGCATGCCCGGCCGTGCCATCCGCAATCATTTTTTAAAGGACCTGGAAACCAAGGGCAAAATTCCGGTGAAATGCCCCTACCGCTGCCTGACCGCATGTAAAGCCGACAAAGCCAATTACTGCATCGCCAAGGTGCTTTTGAATTCCTATTTCGGGGATGTGGAAAACGGGCTCATATTCTGCGGCCAGAACGCCTACCGGGTCGACAAGATCACGACCGTCAAGGAGATATTCGCCGAACTGGTAGCCGAGATGAAAACAGTATGAAGAAAATTTATCAAGGTAAAAGTAAAAAGATAAAAGGTAAAAGTAAGAAAATTGCGTGTACATTTCCTATTTCAATTTTTCTTACTTTTTCCTTTTTACTTTTACCTTTTTACTTTGTCTTTTTTGGCCTCAGCTTCTCAATGAAAGAAGCATCCACCCAATAGATGGCCGGACTGCCGTTGGGAGCCGTACGGTGCAGCCCGGCGATATAGTCGTAGGTCAGCGGCGCCGGCATCGATTCAATGGTCGGCATGCGCGCCGACATGAAGAAAAGGTACTTGCTGTCCAGTGACAGGCTGGCCGCGTATTCGTCGCTGCCCGCGGTGTTGATCGCCGCCCCCAGGTTGACCGGCTCGCTCCAGCTGTCATCGGCATTGCGGAATACGGCGTAGTAATCGCAGCCGCCCAGGCTGTCGGGCAAGCCCCAAATGGGGACGATGGCCAAACGCCCGTCTGGGGAAAAATAGGCGTTGTAACGCGCCTTGCCGGCGTTGATCTGCGGCGGCAGCCTCTCCGGGCTGGCATATTGGCCGTCGACCCAGCGGCTGCGGAAAATGGCCTCGCCCTTGCCCGTCGTGTCGGGCCCGGTGTAATAGAGGGTGCCGTCCATTGTGGTCACGGGAAAGTATTCACCGCCCGGGGTATTGACCGGCGCGCCCAGGTTCCTGGGCTCGCCCCAGCCGGCACCCTGGCGCTCCATGACCCAGATATCATCGTCATGTTTATCGGAGGTTTTCCCCGGAGCCGGGCGGTCGGAAATAAAGAAGAACTTCCGCCCGTCGGGAGAGATATGCGGTTCGCCGTAATGGACGCCGGGCTGGTCCAGCCCGGGCACCACCTGCGGGGCGCTCCAACGGCCGTTCTCGTAACGGCAGCAGACGATGTTGCTCAGTTTGTACTGGCCGAGGACGACGCAGACATAGATCTCGCGCCCATCGGGGGTCATGGTGAGATCGCGGGTAAACAAGCCCGTATTCACGATCCCGGGGGCGAAAATCTGCGGCACCGCCCCGGGCGGGTTCTGGCCGAGATAGGCCCAGGACGGGTCCTCTTCAGCAGCCGGCAAAAAAACACCCCCCAGCCAAGCCAGCAGGCAAAAAATCGTCAGCGTATACTTCATGGTTCCTCCTCCTTGGCCGTGCGGCGAAGACCAATGGCGTTTTTACGCAAAAACAGGGGAATTGGTTCACAGCAAACTCACCCCCATCCCCCCTCTCTTGCAAAGAGAGGGGGAAATATCTGCTCCCCTTCTCTTGGGGAAGAGAAGGGGTGGGGGGATGAGTTGATTGGTTGTGCAAGCGCCGTTTATCTTTTTCTCGTCATTTCGCCATTGGCATTTGGTGCTTGTCTGAAATGTGGCGTCGGGGAATTGGAATAGCGATTTGCAATATTTCTCCCCCTGGATTACAATACCCATTGGCTGCGAATGTAAAGAATTTTCCATAAAAAAAAGGATCGGCGATGAAGCGACAATTCCCGAATTTCCTGTTCCTGACCTGCCTGCTGGCGCCCTCTGTTTTCGCGGTTGAGGTTCGGGCCGTGCGCGTGACCAACGGCCCCAGGATCGACGGCCGCCTGGACGATCCTGCCTGGAGCTCGGTTGAGCCATTCAGCGCCTTCCGCATGGCCGACCCGCTCCCCGGCGGCGAGCCGAGCGAACGGACCGAGCTGCGCATCGTCTACGACCACGCCAACCTCTACATCGGCATCCGCTGCCTGGACGGCTCACCGGGGCAAATCACGGCCCATTCCATGCTCCACGACAACGGCTACGAAGCGCACGGCTGGGGCGGCCAGGGCGTCGTCGGCACCGGCAACGACGATGTCGTCCGCGTGTTGATCGATCCCTTCCTGGACAAGCGCAGCGGCTACTTCTTCACCGTCAACCCGCGCGGCGCCCGCGGCGAGGGCTTGGCCTCGGGCGGCAGCGCCAGCCTCAACTGGGACGGCATCTGGGACGCGGCCGGCCGCATCGACGACACGGGCTGGAGCGCCGAGCTGAAGATCCCCTTCAAGACCATCCAGTTCCGCGCCGGCCTCCCGGCTTGGGGGATCAACATCGAAAGATTCATCGCCCGCAAGAACGAGAAGATCCGTTTGGCCGGGACCGACCGCGACAGCAATTTCTTCAACCCCATGGCCGCCGCCTCCCTGGCCGGCATCAGCGGCGTCAAGCAGGGCAAGGGGATCACCATCCGCCCCTACGGGCTGCTCAGCGTCGAAAAGAATCATGCCGATACCCTGGGCTTTCAGTGGAAGCTGGACGGCGGTTTCGACATCTACAAGAATTTCACCCCCAACCTGGTGGGCGCCTTCAGCTACAATATGGATTTCGCCGAGACCGAGGCCGACGAGCGGCGCATCAACCTGACTCGTTTCCCGCTGTTCTTCCCTGAAAAGCGCATGTTCTTTCTTGAGGGATCGGAGACCTTCAGCTTCAGCTCCAGCGTCAGCTTCCAGCCTTTTTTCAGCCGCAAGATCGGCTTGTACCAGGGCGAGCAGGTCCCGGTCCTCTTCGGCGGCAAGGTGTTCGGCAAGATCGGCCAGACCAACCTGGCCTTCCTCGATGTGCAGACCGAAAAATATTCCGGGCTGCCAGGGCGCAACTTTTTGGCCCTGCGCGTGACCCGGGACATATTCAGCGAGAGCAAGGTCGGCTTCATCCTGACCAACGGCAGCCCGACCGGCGAGCGCAACACTCTGCTCGGCGCCGATTTTCGCTACGCCACCTCGCGCTTCTTCGGCGACAAGAACCTCAACCTGGCCGCCTGGCTGGCCTTCAACTGGAACGAAAAGACCGAGGGCAGCCACGCCGGCTTCGGCTTCCGGGCCAACTATCCCAACGACCTCTGGGACATCCAGAGCACCTACGCCTGGTATGGCGCGGCGCTCGACCCGGGGCTGGGTTTCATGCTGCGCCAGAGCATGCAGACCTTCTACCTGCGCGTCGCCCTGCAGCCGCGGCCGGCCGCGAACTGGCTGAAGGAACTGGTCCGGCAGTTCTTTTTCAACGTCAGTGGCGATTTTTACTGGGACCTGCAGGGCAATCTCGAAACCAGCCGCGTGGAACTGACCCCCATGAGCTTCAAGACCGAGAGCGGCGAGCAGCTCAATTTCAAGCTCACGGCCAACCGCGACATCCTGCCCGCCGAATTCGAAGTGTCAGAGGGGGTCATCCTGCAAGCCGGCGACTACGGTTTCACCAGCCTGGGCATCAGCATCAGCAGCGCCACGCACCGGAAATGGGTCTTTAACGCCGGCATCGATTTCGGCGAATTCTACTCGGGGCACTACGACAACTTCAGCTTCGGTTTGACCCTCAAGTACAAGGGCTACGCCAACCTAGGGCTAGATGTCAACCTGGTGCGCGGCCGGCTCCCGGAGGGCGATTTCAACGAGAACGTCTACCAGCTGAAGGCCGACATCTTTCTCTCGCCCGACATCGGCTTCATGAACTACATCCAGTACGACAGCATCTCCAAGCTGCTGGGCTGGAGCATGCGCCTGAAGTGGCGCGTCTCGCCAGGCAACGAGATCGCCCTGATCTACAACAAGAACTGGGAGCGGCGCTGGGACCCGGCCAGCCGCTTCTATCCCCGGGAGGAGCGCGGAGTCTTCAAGCTGTCATTGTCCATCAGGCCATAAAGACACTTCGTGACGAGTGACGAGTGACGAGTGACGTGAGAAGAAAAAACAGGTTATAATTCCTAATGCAGGGGTTTGATTCATCAAACCCTTTAAGCTGATGCAATTTAAATTGTTGTCTGCTATGCTTATAAACCGATGAACCAATGGAAATTCTGACTAAGAAATTGCAAAACAAGCTGGACCGTTTGCTTCGCACCGCTCCCGAGCTGTCCCTGGGGCCGCGGCAAAAAATGGTCATTTTTTCCGACCTGCATCTGGGCGACGGCGGCGGCAACGACGATTTCAAAAAAAACGGCGAGCTTTTCCTGGCCGTGTTGCGCAACCGCTACCTGGAGGAAAATTTCACCCTGATCCTCAACGGCGACATCGAGGAACTGGCCCGCTTCCCGATCAAACGCATCATGGACAGCTGGGGCGACATCTACCGCGTCTGGACCGAATTCGCCGCTCGCGACGCCCTGATCAAGTTGGTCGGCAACCACGACCTGTCGCTGTTGCGGCGCCGCTCCCGCGACCTGCCTTTCCCGGTCATTGAATCTCTGAAGGTCCGTTGGCGCGACAAATTGCTTTTCATCGTGCACGGCCACCAGACCTCGCACCTGAACTGGGCCTTCCAAACCCTGGGCATTCTGTTCCTGCGCTGGCTGCTCCACCCGCTGGGCTTCGGCAACTACACGGTGGCCGAGAGCAGCCGCCGCCGCTTTCGCGTGGAAAGGCGCATGTACGGTTTTGCCCGCGCGAAAAAGCTCATGGCCCTGATCGGCCACACCCACCGGCCTTTGTTCGAGTCCCTGCCGCGCCTCGAAACATTGAAGATCGAGATCGAGAACCTCTGCCGCAAGTTCCCGCAAGCCAAAGCCGGAGAGAAGTTCGAATTGGGATCAAAGTTGACGCTCCTGAAAGAGGAATACGTCAAGCTGCAGCACAAGGACCACCGGACCCAAAGCTCCGAAAATCTCTACCACGACGGCCCGCTGCTGCCCTGTTTGTTCAATTCGGGCTGCGGCATCGGCCGCCACGGCATCACCGCCATCGAGATCGTCGGCGGCCGCGTTGCCCTGGTCTACTGGTTCGACCGCCGCAAATCGGCCAAATATTTTGAGTCTGAAGGCTACCAACCGCAGCAGCTTGACAACAGCGACTTCTACCGCGTGGTCCTGAAGGAAGAAGACCTGGAGTACATTTTCACGAGAATCAATCTTTTGGGGTAACTGCATAAGAATAAAATTTCAAATCACAAATCCCAAATTCCAATAACATTATTGAAGATTTTAGATAATGTCTTCATGAAGGGGACGCAAATTTGCATCCCCTACCAAGACAGATATCTTTCATTTGTAGGGGTTCAATACGAGATTTTCAAAGAGCAAATTGAACCCCTACTAAGCATTGCAAACATTACAAAATTGATTAAATTTTTAATAAATATTAATTATATTAATATTTATATTGACTAAATCAAATTTTAATGCTATATATTATTCATAAAATCAATGGAGGTGGCGCCATGGCAAGCACTTGGCAAGACTTGACCCGCCTGACCCAAGGCAATCCCCTGACTGTGGAGCGGGTGCGCATGACCGGCCGCGACCTGGCCATCGATGGCAGCTTCGAGCTTCCGCCCTTGGCCAGGCTGACCGAGGAAGATCAGATCTTCGTTACAGCCTTCCTGCGCTGCCACGGCTCGATCAAGGAGATGGAGGCGCTGTTCGGCATCTCCTACCCGACGGTCAAGAACCGCCTCAACCGCATCGCCGCCCAGCTCGAGTACGTCGAGATCAACCCGCCGCCGTCGTCGCTGGAGCTGCTCGGCCGCCTCGAAAAGGGCGAGATCGACGTCGCCGAGACGCTGAAAAAACTGGAGAAGAAGCCATGATCCCGCTCTGGTTGTGGATCCGCGTCGAGGAGCAGGGGCAGCGCCGCCTGGCGCTGCCCATCCCGATCATTCTCGTCTGGCTGCTTTTAGCGGCCCTGCTGCTCCTGCTGCTGCCGCTGGTGCTGCTGACGGCGCTGCTCTCCTGGCCCTGGGGCTGGGGCAAGCCGTTGTTGCAAATATATTTTCAAATTTTCGTCATGATCGGCTCGCTGTCGGGGCTCAAGCTCGACATTTCCAGCCGCAAGCACGACAAGATCACCCATGTCATTTTGCGCTAATCCTGCTACGCAGGATAAGTACCTTAGAATACAAATTTTCTCGTTTTTTAACAAGTAAATTTGTTTTAAGGTACTAATAAGGAGGAAACGATGAACGAGGAAAAAAGAAAGATCCTGGAAATGCTGGCCGACAAGAAGATATCGGTCGACGACGCCGAAAAGCTGCTCGCCGCTGTCTCCGAGCGCGCCGGCGAAGGGGGAACCCTTTTAAGCGACGCCGCCGGCAAGCCCGGCCCCAAGTACCTGCGCGTGCTGGTCGAGCCGGCGGCCGACAACCCCAAGGGCGACCGGGTCAACATCCGCGTGCCGCTCAATCTGGTGCGCGCCGGCTTGAAGTTCGCCAGCTTCATCCCGGCCCAGGCCCAAGAGAAGATCAACAACGAAATGAAGGAGAAGGGGGTCCCCTTCGACCTAAGCCATTTCAACCCCCAGGACATCGAGGCCCTGCTGGTCCACCTCAACGACCTGACCGTCGAGGTCGAGGGCAAGGAAAAAGTCAGGGTATTCTGCGAATAGCAAAACTCGTAGGGGCACGGCGCGCCGTGCCCCTACAAAAGATTAAAACTCAGGAAAAGAATGATGAATATCTGCAAACAAGGTAAAAAGGCCGAAGAGAAAAAATATAAGAATAAGGGTGAAAAAACCCTGGTCGCGGACCCGCATGCTCCTTTCCCCCTCTTCCCCTTCGGCACCTTCCTTCTGCCCTTGTTTATCCCTTGCCCGCCACCGACCGAGGGCAAAAAGAAAGATTAAGGGGCATTGATGGTTGCCATTTTCAAATTCCAAGCATCAAATTACAAACAAGCACCAGGTTCCAATGCCAAAACGAAGAGAGCGGCATTAGTTGATGGGTAAATGAGTTGAAGGGGCAACGGCAATGACAGCGAAATATTGCGGTTTTGCTTGACCCATCAACCCTTTTACCCTTCTACCCATCTACTTCTTTGTTTGGAATAGTTATTTGACATCATTCCCGCCTTGGTGGTAAGGTAAAAACCTCGAATCCGCTCCCGTTTGGAAGGCAACATGATCGAACTGCGCAATGTCTGCAAGAGCTACAACAAGGGCTCGATACGAGCCGTCGACGATCTCACCCTGGCCGTCCCGCCCGGGGAGATTTTCGGCTTTCTCGGCCCCAACGGCGCCGGCAAGACCACGACCATCAAGATGATCGTCGGCATCCTCGCCCCCGACTCGGGGACGATCGCCGTCGAGGGCCGCGACAACCGCAAGGAAACCCTGGCCTGCAAGAAGGTCACCGCCTACGTCCCCGACGAGCCGGAGATCTACGAGCGCCTCACCGGCCTCGAATACCTCAACTTCATCGCCGATGTCTACGGCGTGCCGGCAGGCGTGCGAGCTGAGCGCGCCGGCCGCTGGCTGGAGAAGTTCGAGCTGAGCGCCGCGGTCGCCGAAAAGTTCTGCGACCGCATCGCCATCATCCACAAGGGGCGCTTGATCGCCTGCGGCAGCCTCGACGAGCTGCGCCGCCAGGCCGGCGAGTCGCAGTCGCTGGAGAACATTTTCCTGGAGCTGACCGAGCCATGAGGCGCCTCTTCGCCCTCCTGGGCGCCGGCTTGCGCCAGAACTTCGGCCTGTCCCTGCTCAAGTACAAGGTTTTAAAGGAAAAAAAGGACCTCTGGCTGGTGCTGCTGGCCGGCATCGGTTTCTTGAGCCTGCTCCCGGTCGTCGTGCTGTACGTCAAGGGCCTCGGCCGCTTGTTCGCCATCCTGCGCGCCGCCGGGCAGGAGACGGCCATGCTGACCCTGGCCATACTGGTCGGCCAGTTTTTCATCCTGGTCTTCGGCCTCTTCTACGTCCTCTCGGCTTTTTACTTTTCCCGCGACCTCGAGTTCCTGGTGGCGCTGCCGGCCCGCCCCTTCGAGGTCATCGGCGCCAAGTTCGGCGTCATCCTGGTCAACGAGTATTTGACCGCCCTGCTCATCGTCGTTCCGGCCTTCGTCGTCTACGGCGTCATGGCGGCAAAACCCCTCGCCTACTGGCCCCTGGCCGTACTCGTCTTCCTGCTGCTGCCGGTCATCCCCCTGGCCCTGTCGGGACTGCTGGTCATGGCCATGATGCGCCTGGTGAACGTCAGCCGCAAAAAGGATTTCCTCATCCTGGCCGGCTCGCTGGCGCTGCTGGCTGGTGTCCTCTTCCTGCAGCTCGGCCTCGCCGGCAACCGCAGTCCCGAGGAGCTGGTGAAGTTCTTCGGCGCCGCCGACGGCCTGGCGCGACTTTTGGGCGAGAAGTTCCCGCCCTGCATCTGGGCCTCGCGTCTTTTGGCCGCAGGCTTCAGCGCCCCGGGGTTCGGATATCTGGTCTTATATGCCGGCGGTTCCATCGCCGTGCTGCTGCTCCTGCTGTGGGTTTCGGAAAAGCTCTTTTATCGCGGCCTGATCGGATTGTCCGAAATGGCCGTTCGCCGCAAAAAGCTTTCCGCCGTTGCCCTGGCCAACGGCTTCGCCAACGGCCGCAAAGCCTGGCAGGCCATCTTTTCGCGCGAGTGGAAGCTGATGAACCGCACCCCCATTTTTCTCCTCAACGGCATCCTCTCAGTCGTCCTGGTCCCGGTCATGCTCTTTTTCATGGTGCGCACCAGCGCCGGTTCGTCTTCGCTGGCCATCCTGAAGATCCTGGGCTCGGGAAACCGCATGGCCGAGACCATGTTTGCTGCCGCATTTTTCGTCGCCTGCGGCTGTCTGAACGGCACCGCCTCGTCGACCTTCTCGCGCGAGGGGCGCAATTTCTGGATCTCCAAGGTCATCCCGGTTTCTCCTGGTCGCCAGGCAGCAGGCAAGTTCCTCCACTCCTACCTGGTCGCGGCCCTGGGCGTTCTGGGCGGCTCGCTGACCGCCTGGCTGGCCCTGGGCCTGGGCTGGAAGAGCATCCTCCCGGCCGCCCTGCTGGCCTTCGTTGCCGGCGTATGGCTCACCGCGATGAACATGGCCGTCGACCTGGCCCGGCCGCTGCTGTCATGGACCAATCCGCAGCGGGCCATCAAGCAGAACCTGAACGTGGTCATCGCCATGGCCGTCGACGCCGCCATCGTCTATGGCTTTTATCATGTTTTCCGGCTGTTGCGCCGCGCCGGCCTGGACAACAAGGGGCTGATCGTTGTGCTGTTCATTATCCTCTCTTTGCTGGCCGCTACTTCCATTTTCCTGTTGGCTCGCTTCGCCGACAAACGCTACGCGACGATAGAGACTTAAGAAAAGGGTGTAGGGGACAGGGTATAGGGTTCAGGGAATAGAAAAGGCAAGGACGAACTCGGTAGACGGCATACGGTTGACAGCGGACGGTAAAAAGGAAGCAGAAACGCAAATTTGCGTTCCCTAACGAAAACAGATAATAATTTTTTTTTGTTGTTTATTGCAAAAGAAAATATGTATAATGCTCCGGAAGGGAGGAACAGCATGATTAAAAAACAACAAAAATGGATCGCTTGGCTGGTGGTTTTCACCTTCGTGTGGCTGCTGCAAATTTCAACCATGCCCATGGCTGCCGCCAACGCTCCGGAAAAAATAAGTTCGGCCAACAGCGACCAGGGGCCGCGCTATATTGAAGAAGAGGGAAGGGGCGCCGGCTCGGCCGCGAAAAAAAGCATTGTCCCCATCATCCTCATCGGCGTGGGCGTTGTCGCCGTGGCCGCCGTTCTGATCCTGGTTGTCTTCAAGTCCGACTACAACATCGTCGGTGAATGGCGCTACAGCTGGAAAGACGACGGGGACACCACCTGGGTGGAAAGCAACCAGCCGGTGGTTTTCAGCGGCGACAAATCAAGCGGCACGCTGACAATTTGGAGTATCCCGGGAACCTACACGGTCAATGGCAAGAATGTCGTTTTCACTATCGATTACCTGGATTTCGGGCCAAACGATTACTACACCCATACCGGCACCTTCGTCAGCAAGAACAAGATCACCGGCACCTGGATATACGAGGATGGCGGCTGGACCGGAACCTTTGAATTGGTGCGCGCCAGTTCCGCTGCCAGCAGCGGGTTGGTGCAGGCCCTTCATGCGGACCGAAGGAGACAAGGAAAAAAATAACCGTTCGCTGCCGGGCAGGAGAATGATCTGCAAGCTTTGAAGTAGGGAACGCAAATTTGCGTTCCCTACAAAAGAAAATCTTCAATGCCTTTGTTCAGGCAATTGGGATTTGGTGCTTGCGAATTAAAATTTTATTTTCAGAGCCGTCTGTAATCCATCACCCACCGACATCCGGAATAGTCTCGTCAGGCAAGGCGGTTTTTCTCTGAAGTGTTGCTATCAATATCCCCGCCAGCATAATTGTTCCGCCGACGAAGAAATAAAATGTGATGCCGATGCCGAAAAACAAATACGAGAATATCGCGGTTAGAGACGGGTTTATATTGACGAACAACGAGACATTGGATGCATGCCAGTGCTTGACCGCGATATTCCAGAGGCTGTAGGCCAGGATGGTGCAGGCCAGCGATAGGAAGGCGGCGGCGCCGTATTCCATCAATCCCAGGGAGAGCACTTTGACGATGAAGGGGCGATCGATGAAAAAGGCAGAGGCAGTGGGGTCAGGTCTTTCATTATTACTTTTTGATTTTAGAGAGGCAGTGGGGTCAGGTCTTTCATTATTACTTTTTGATTTTAGGATAGATTTTAAGTTGCAACTCCATTTCCTTTACAAAACCCCTTTTGCTATAATTGTTTTTTTAGAGGAGAAAAACATGTCGACAAGAAAAGAGTTTTTCAGGAGCTGCTTTGCCATCGTTCTAGCTGGAGTGGGATCATTTGCACTGTTCGGGAAAAAGGGCGATGAGGTGAAAAAAGAAGTGGGCAAAGAAAAGAAGCAGATCGCCAAGTGCGGGATCGTGTGCAGCGAATGCCCGGCCTACATCGCCACGCAGAAGAACGACGACGCACTGCGCGCCGCGACGGCCAAGAAGTGGTCAGAGATGTTCAAGTCCGACATCAAGGCCGCGGACATCAACTGTAACGGCTGCCAGAGCGACACCGGGCCCCTGTTCAACTACTGCAACACCTGCGAGATCCGCAAGTGCGCCCGCGAGAAGAAAGTTGCCACCTGCGCCAACTGCCCCGAGTATTCGTGCGCCAAGCTCGATGCGTTCCTGGCTCAGGTACCTGAGGCAAGGGCTGTGCTTAATGGGCTGAGGAAAGGGACGTAATCGACGTACGGCAGCACAAATTATCCGGTCACTTCGTGACCGGATTTAATTTGTCTGTCCCCGAAGGGGATGTACGGTGTACAGTTGACGGTGAAGACAAAAAGAATTCCAAATAACTATCTCCGGGTGTAGGGGTTTGATTCATCAAACCCTTCCTTAGAGAATTCAATTCCGGGTGTAGGGGCGGGTTTGAAACCCGCCCGCATTCTGAACGCGGTGAAAGGAAAATAAAATGAAACAACTTGCGCTTTTCGTTCTTCTGCTGGCCACACTGGTCCTGCCTGTCCGCGCCCAGGAGAAGATCGAACTGGGCAAGGACGTCGAGGTATCCCCATTGGCTCCAGGCATCTGGCGCCATGTGACCTATCAGGTAATGGAGGAGAAATGGCGGATGCCGGCCAACCGCCTGATCGTCCCCGGCCATGGCGACCCCGGCGGCTGGGAGCTGGTCGCGAACACCCTGAAGCTTTTAAAAGAAAATCGCAAATAATGCGATTGATTCATTTGTGGTTGAGGACCACGTTTTCCGCGATAGTTGTCGCCAAATTCATTATATTCCAAAGCAAACCTTAAAAATGGTATAATTATTGCAATGAATATCGGGAACGATGGCTCGACGGATATGAAACCCAGACCCAACCATGATATTTACATCAACGTGCTGCGGCGCATGACCGCGGAACAGCATTTGCTCAAGGCGTTCGAATTGTCCGCCCTGACCCGGGAACTTTTCATATCGGGCATGCGCCAGCGCTTTCCCGATCTCGATGCCATCGAACTCAAAAAGTTGATCCAGGAGAGGCTAGAACGGTGTCACAATCAGATTTACTGAAGAAGATCGCCGGCATTCTATCCGCGCAGAAAATCCCTTACATGCTGACCGGCTCTCTGGTTTCAAGCATTCAGGGCGAACCGCGTTCGACCCATGATATCGATATTATCATTTCCATCCATCCGTCCGACATCCCCGGCATCGTCAAGGCCTTCCCGGACAAGGAATTTTATCTTGACCGCGAAAGCATCCCCCTGGCGCTGAAGAACCTAACGATGTTCAATGTGATCGATTTGCGGGAAGGCGACAAGGTCGATTTCTGGATGCTGACCGAAAGTGAATTTGATCGCAGCCGGTTTTCGCGCCGGCAAGAATTCGAACTGCTTGGAGAAAATGTCTGGATCTCATCCGCCGAGGATACTATCCTGGCCAAGCTGCGCTGGTCGGAACTCTGCGGCGGCAGCCGCAAGCATTATCTGGACGCTTTGAAGGTATATGAAGTTCAATACCCGAAACTGAATATGGAATATTTGACCGAGTGGGTGCGGCAATTGCATCTTACCGCCCTTTTCAATAAGCTGACCGGCGAAGCCAGGATCATTCCCTGACCGTGGAGGCCCCGCAAGCTGCCGACATTTCAAGGAGGTATGACATGAAACGAAATTCAATCGCCTTGCTGGCCGTCATGGCCCTGCTGGCTGTCGCCTGCGGGCAAGCGCCAGAAAAGGCAAGCACGCCCGTCGAGAATGCGGACACAACTTATGCCGTTGAGCAAGGTTTCGTCGACGCCAATGGTGTTTTGATTTACTACAAGATCGTCGGCCGCGGCGCGCCGCTGCTCATCCTCCACGGCGGCCCCGGTGCCTCCCACGACTACTTCCTGCCCTACCTGCTGCCGCTGCTACGCAGCAACCGCCTGGTATTCATCGACGAGCGCGGCTCGGGGCAGTCGCAGAAGCTCGAGGCCCCCAAGGCCTACACCGTGGAAGCCATGGTCGAGGACGTCGAGGCGGTCCGCCAGAAATTGAACCTGGGGCAAATCAACCTGCTGGGCCATTCTTTCGGCGGCGTCCTGGCCCAGGCCTACGCCATCAAGTATCAGCAAAACCTGGCCCACCTGGTCCTGTGCAGCACCTTCCAAAGCACGCGCAAGCTGAACGAAGTGTTCCGGGCCATGAAGGCGAAGATGGCGCCCGAGCTCCTGGCGCGGATCGAAAAGATGGAAAAGGCCGGGTTGTACGGCCACGGCAAGGATTACGAGAAGAATCGCTACACGCAAGGATACATGATCGCCTCCTGGGGCGAGGGCTATTTCCCCTACCTGTACCAGAAGCGCCCCGACGCCAACTACGACCCGGCCGCCAACGGCTCCATGGCCTGGGACCTGTACCGCGAGATGTGGGGCTCGCACGGCGAGTTCGTCATCGACGGCAACCTCGTTTCGGTCGAGTACGAAGACCGTCTGCCGACCATCAAGATACCCACCCTGATCACGGTCGGCGACCACGACGAAAGCGACCCGTCGCTGGCCAGGACGATGAACGAAAAAATCCCCGGCTCGAAGCTGGTCATCCTCCCGGAGAGCGGCCACATGACCTTCGTCGACCAGCCCGACCTGTTCAACGCGGCGGTGGACGGCTTTCTCCATTCGCGTGAGCAATAAGAAGGAAACCATGCAGTTCGCGGTGATCGCTTATGACGGGAACGACAAGGACGCCTTGGCTAGGCGGATGGTGGTGCGGGAGGCGCACTTGAAGGTGGGCAAGGAGATGCACGACGCCGGCAAATGGCTCTACGCTGCCGGCATCCTCAATGACGAGGGGAAAATGTGCGGCTCGATGATCGTCTGTGAGTTCGAGTCAAAGGCAGAAATGGAGAAACAGTGGCTCAGCCGGGAACCTTACATCGCCGGCAAGGTGTGGCAGAAAATAGACATCCGCCGCGTCCAAGTCGCCCCCTTCTGCGCGCCGAAATAGATAGCGACCGGGTTATTTCTTCCTGAACTCCCGGCTGCCGCGAATGCGCAGGATCTCGCCGAAAAAGACGCGGTGATAATCCATTTGCGGGTATTGGACGGCGATTTTGTCGGAGAGGAAATTCCGGTCGTCGAGGTCCTGCCAGTATATTTTCCGGCATTCGATGACCAGGTCGGCTTCCTTGAAACAAGGAGCCGCGACAACCGCCGACTTCACCGGCGTCAGATGCGTCAGGGCGATCTTGTCGCAGTCGCGGCCCGACTTGCTGCCGATGATGGCCAGGTCCTTGCGGTACGTGGCGGGAAACGAGCACAGGGTGAAGGTGGCGGAGTCGTTCATGAAGCCGAAGGTGTGTCGCGTGGGCCGGACCACGACCTGGACGAAAGGCATCTCCCACATGCCGCCGATGCTGCCCCAGGCAACGGTCATCGAGTTGAACTTTTCCATGCGGCCGGCGGTCAGCACGAACCAGCGCTTGAACCAGATATCGACCGAGGGCAAAACCAGGTCCTTGGTTTTGATGGGCGCGATCATATGTCCTCCTCAGGGCGGATTATACACCATTGTGGTATAATTTTTTTTCGTCAAGGAGGTTCCATGAAACGTCTGACCCATGTCCTGGTTATTGTTTTGCTGCTAAGCCTGCCGCTGGCACTCGCGGCCGGGCTCCGCCCCGGGGACATCACCGTCCACAAGCTGGACAACGGCCTGAAGATCGTCCTCCTCGAAGACCACGACATCCCGAACATCGCCTATTACACGTTCTTCCGCGTCGGCTCGCGCAACGAGCGGCCCGGCCTGACCGGCGTGTCCCATTTCATCGAGCACATGATGTTCAACGGCACTCAGGCCAACGGCCCCGGGCAATTCGACCGCATCATGGAAGCCAGCGGCGGCGCCAACAACGCCTTCACCAGCGAGGACATGACCGGCTACACCAACTGGTACCCGGCGGCCGCACTGGAGAAAATGATCGAGCTCGATGCCGACCGCATGCAGGGACTGATCTTCGACCCCAAGGTCCTGGAGTCGGAGCGCAGTGTCGTCGCCTCGGAGCGGCGCATGGGAGTCGAGAACAACAACGAGAACCTGCTCGGCGAGACCGTCCGGGCCACGGCCATCATGGCCCATCCCTACCATTGGGACGTCATCGGCTGGATGAGCGACATCCTCAGCTGGAAGCGCGACGAGATCATCGCCTATTACCGCACCTTCTATTCGCCCAACAACGCCGTGATCGTCGTCTGCGGCGATTTCCAGACCCCGAAGATCATGGAGCTGATCAGGAAATACTATGCCGCCATTCCCAGGGGGCCCGAGCCGCCGGCGGTGCTCACCGTAGAACCGTCGCAGCTGGGCCCGCGCCGCGTGGTGGTGCACAAGCCGGCCCAGACGCCGTCCTTCCTCCAGGTCTATCACGCGCCAGCCGCGACCGACCCCGACTTCCCGGCCATGGACGTCCTGGGCATGGCGCTGCTCCAGGGCGAAAGCAGCCGCCTTTACCAGCGGCTCGTCGCCCGGGACCAGCTGGCCATCGATGTCAGCGGCGGCATCGGCCAGTCGATCGACCCGCTCCTCTTCACCATTGCGGTCAAGCCCAGGCCGGGAGTCGACACCGGGCTCATCGAGAAGGCCATCGAGGAAGAGTTGGCAAGGATCAAAAAGGACGGCATAGCCGAAAAAGAGCTCATGAAGGCCCTCAATTCGGTGCGCATGGATTTCTACAACCCGCTGATGACCATTTCCGGCAAGGCCTACAAGCTGGGCCAAAGCGAGATCTATTACGGCGGCTACGAGCACATCTTCAAGGCCATGGATCCGTATAAAGCCGTCACCCTCAAGCAGGTCCAGGAAGCGGCCGGCAAGTATTTCTCGGAAAACAACAAAACGGTCGGGGTCCTCATCCCGGAAGGAGGTTCCAAGTGAAAAAAGCAATTCTTATCGGCATCATCGCTGCCTTCGCCATCCTGCCGCTCTGCGGCGCGAACAGCCTCCCAACACCCCAGAAATTCAAGCTCAACAACGGCTTGACGGTCTATTATTTGCAGGACAAGGACCTGCCGCTGGTGGCGGCCCGCATGCTGGTCAAGGGGGCCGGCACGGCGTTCGAACCGGCCGAAGGGCTGGCCAACCTGACGGCCGCCCTCATGCTCAAGGGCGCCGCCGGCAAGACCGCCGTGCAGGTGGCCGAAGACATCGACAGCCTCGGCGCCGCCCTGGACATCTCGGCCGCGGATGAATACATGAACCTGTCCGCAAGCTGCCTGGCGGAGCATTTCGACCGGCTCATGGGCATCGCGGCCGACTGCATGCTCAAGCCCGCCTTCAGCCCGGAGGAATTCGAAAAAGAGCGCCAAAACCGCATCGACTCGCTCAAGGCCGCCAAGGACAATCCCGGCCAGGCCGTGCGGCTGTATTTCCGCAAGGCGTATTTCGGGACGCATCCGCTGGGCCACCTGGCCGGCGGGACCGATACCTCCCTGGGCGCCATGACTGTCGGCCAGGTCAGGGATTATTACAGGAAATATCTCGGCCCGCAGCAGGCCGTCCTGGCCGTGGCCGGCGATATTGAGCCGGACAGGCTCAAGCAAGTTTTAAACCGGACCTTCGGCAAATGGCAACAGTCCGTGCCCGCCCCGGCGGCCAAGCTTCCCGAGTTCCCCGCTCCTCATGGCAAGGTCCTGATCCTGGTCGACAAGCCCGACGCCACCCAGGCTTATTTCGGCCTCGGCTTTCCCGGCTTCGGCATGGGAGACGACATCAGCGCCGCCGCCCAGGTGATGAACACCCTGTTCGGCGGGCGGTTCACCTCGTGGCTCAACACCGAGCTGCGCATCAAGCGCGGCCTGACCTACGGTGTCAGCAGCAGCTTCCAGCAATGGCGCGGCAACGGTATTTTCAACGCCTTTTCCTACACCAAAAACGACCAGATCGGCGAGATGCTCGACATCACGCTCGAGCTGATCGCCAAGGCGAAGAAAGAAGGCTTCGGCGAAGAAGAGATCCAGAGCGCGCGGAATTATATCCTGGGCCAATTTCCGCCGACGCTGGAAAACCTCGGCGCCAAGGCCCGCTCCTATCTCACCCTCGATTTTTACGGGCTCGGCTTCAATTACTACGACGGGCTGCTCGAGCGCATCGGCAAAATCACCAAGCCCCAAGCGGACGCCGTGGCCGGAAAGTATTTCTCCGATCAGAATTTCGTGCTGGTCGTCGTAGGTAGGGCCGAAGAGATCTTTGCCCAGCTTGCCAAGTTCGGTGACTTCAAAATAAAGAAGATCGGCGCAGCCGATTTTTAAGAAGCTTTACGAAAGCGGGCGTTTACCGCATCAGCGACGCCAGCGGGTCCCAGGAGGGGAGTACGACCGGCTCGAGTTCCAGCAGCTTGCGGTCGTCCGCGCCGAGGTATTTCTTGTTGACGATGACCACCAGCACGTACTTGTCGAACCAGTCGTCGTACATGGTCCAGTAGCCCTTGTCGCCGACGTCGCTGCCCCAGGAATTCTCCACCAGCCATTTCAGCGCCCGGCCGTTCTCGCGCTCGGCGCCGACGAAGGCCATGGCGTGCACCGGCGAGAGGTCCTTGTACTGCAGCTTCTCGGCCTTGCTCATTTTTTTCTCATAACCGTACAACGACGCATAGTCAAAAATACCCTCGGCCATGATGCCGAGCTTGCGGTCCATCTGCATGCCCGAGTCGGCGGCAAACCAGACCGCCTCGTTGTTCTCCAGCGTTTTCAGGGCGTAGGCCTTCAGCTTCTCGATCCCCAGGTTGAGGTAATCCATGTCGGCGGCGTCGCTGAAGTTGCGGCAATAGCGGAGCTGGTAGCGCTGGTTGTAGGGATGGACCGGGTGGTCGGTCAGGGTCACGTACTGGCGCAGCTCGCTCCCCGCCGCTTCGCGGCCGAACTCGAGGGGTGTATAGGTTTTTTTATAGGTCTTCTTGTCCTTGTCCTCGTAGCTCCAGATGAAGGATTCGCAGGGCGCTCCCAGGTGCAGCACCAGCAGCCGGTAGACCTGCTTCAGGGCAGCTGTCTTCAGTGCGCGCATTTCCGCCAGGCCGCCGCCACGGGCGGCGAGGTTCCTGATCGCGGCCGCGGCGTCGCGCAGGACGGTGTCCAGGATAGCGTTCAAAGCGGCCGAGCTGTCGGTGTTGCTGGTGTCGGGCATGACGGACTTGGGGACAAGGCCGTACTTCTCGATCAGGTTGACGTAATGGCTCCACCAGCCGCCGTCCGGGACCGGCGTCGCCATCCAGCCCTGCAGCTCGCGGTCGTCCCAGGCCTTGTCTTTGTTGGCGATGATCATCTCCAAAAACAGGTTGGCCTTCTCCAGCTTGTCCCAGAAGAACAGATAGGTCTCAGAAAACTCGAAAGCGGCCAGCTTGAACTTTTTCATCAGCGCCGGGCGCAGGAGGTTCAAGCCGGCGAACATCCAGCAGCGGCCGGTCGATTTCTGGTTGGTGATGCCGCTGGCCTCGATGCGGACATTGAACACCGGGCTGTGGCTGGCCACGATGGCGCGGTTCAACACCAAGTCATTGATCTTGTTGTTGCTGATGGCGTTGACCAGGGCCCGGGTCGGGCCGTCCATGACCAGCGACTGCTTCAGCTCCCGCAGCAGGCTTGCATCAATCCCGCCGTTGTCCTCGGCCGCGGCCGGGACAACAAGTCCCAGCAGCATGACAGCAAGAACGGTTAAAAGCAAAGCGTTCAGTTTTTTCATTTTGCCTCCGAAAAAGCGGGCACCGAGTTTGTTCGTCCCGGCTTAAAAAAATATCTTATGGCAAAGCGCCGGGCAATGCAAGGGCGGCGCGGACCGTCCCTACCAGATAGCGGCGGCGACAGGATCGGATTTCCGCGGTGCCAGGGCACGCCGCAGCCGTAGCACTTGGCCTTGTCGATCAGGCAAACATTTTCGGCGACATTGTACTCGATGGCGTCGAACGGGCAGCGTTCCAGGCAGGCGCGACAGCCCGAGCAGGCGGCGCTGTCGACAACGGCGACATGCTCGGCGCGGAACATGGCCGGCGCCTTCAGGTTGAGGTTCGAGCGCATGGCCAGGCAGTAGCTCTTCTCGCAGTTGCAGATGGCGCCGATGAACGGCGTGTGGAAGGTCCAGACGCTGTGGACAAAGCCCTTGTTGTCGGCGTCGCGAATGGCGGCCCACGCTTCCCCGCGCTGCAGGTTCTCGAAGCGCGCCAGCTCGGCCGAGCCGAAGAAGTCCATGTCCAGGGAGTCGTACCAGGCGGGCGGCCCCATGGTGACACCGTAGCAGAGGCGGCCCTCCTTCTTCTCCTTGGCCCATTTGCAGCCGCAGGCGACGCGGGTGATGGTTTTGGCCATGGCCAGGATCTCGTCCACATCCTCCAGCGGCAGCACCTGGCCGAAGTGGTTCACTTTCATGTCGCGGGTCAGTTTCTTGCGGACGATGACGGGCAGGTCCATGCCGCGCAGGAGCGTCTTCTCCAGCAGCGAGATCTTGCGGTTGCCGTCCTCCACCACCTGGCGGTAGAAATGGCCGATGAATTCCCGGCGCCTGAGGTCGCCGAGCAGATCGCTGGAGTAGTTTTTGGCGTTGAGGTACCAGGCCTTGCCCTCGCCGTGCTGGGTGCAAAATTCGCACATGTCGCCCTCCCTTGCTGTTTGGGAAAAACTCTACTGTAAATCGGCGCGAAATGCAACCGCCGGCGGGCGGGGCATTCGGGACGGGCGGCCGCTGAATTTGCTTTTTTCTTGGCAGGCAACCTATAATTCGGGCATGAAAAGAAAATTGTTGAATATAGCGCTTTTAATTATCATGTCCATGCCCGCTGCCAACGCCTGTCGCTGCGGCTGCAAGGATGGGATCCCGGCCGCCGACCCGGCCGGCACCAGCATCAACCTGGAAGAGATCACCGTCCGCCAGCTGCAGCAGGGATACCAGGAGGGGCGCTTCACCATCGTCCAGGTGGTGCAGAGCTACCTGCAGCGCATCGAGGCCATCGACCGCAGCGGCCCCAGGCTCAACTCGATCATCTGCCTCAATCCCGACGCGCTTGCTGCCGCGGCCGAGTTGGACAGGGAGATCCAGGCGGGAAAGATCCGCGGCCCCCTGCACGGCATCCCGGTCATCCTGAAGGATAACATCGACAGTCGGGACACGATGCCGACCACGGCCGGCGCCACCGTGTTGCGGAACTCCTATATCCGCAACGACAGCTGGGTGGCCAAAAAGCTGCGCGCCGCCGGCGCCGTCATCCTGGCCAAGGCCAACCTGAGCGAATGGGCCAATTTCCGCGCCAACATCTCCTCCAGCGGCTGGAGCGGCGTGGGCGGCCAGACGCACAACCCCTATGTGCTGGACCGCAACCCCTGCGGCTCGAGCTCGGGTTCCGGCGTCGCCGTCTCGGCCAACCTCTGCGCCATTGCCATCGGCACCGAGACCAACGGCTCGATCGTCTGCCCGGCCAACAACAACGGCATCGTCGGCCTCAAGCCGACCGTCGGGCTGATCAGCCGTTCCGGCATCATCCCCATCTCCTCAAGCCAGGACACGGCCGGGCCCATGGGGCGCAGCGTCGAGGATGTGGCCATCTGTTTGGGGGCGCTGACCGGTATCGACGAAGCGGATGGCAAGACGCCGGCTTCACTGGGGAATTATCAAACGGATTACACGCCCTTCCTGAAGGCCGACGGCCTGAAAGGCAAGCGCATCGGGCTGCTGAAGAACTCGGCGGCGTACCATTTCAAGGTGGACGTCCTGCTACGCCAGGCGGCCGCCGAGCTGAAAAGCCTCGGGGCCGAGGTGATCGAGATCGAGCCCTTGCCCGAGCGCGACATGGAGAACGACTCCTTCCAGGTCATGCTCTACGAGTTTAAGGACGGGCTCAACAGGTATTTCGCCGGCCTCGACGCCGCGGCGCAGGTCAAGGACCTGGCCGGGCTGATCGAGTTCAACAAGGCCGACCCCATCGAACTGCGCTACTTCGACCAGGCGCTGCTCGAGCAGGCGCAAGCCAAGGGCGGGCTGGAAACGCCCGAGTACAAGAAAGCGCTGGCTGCCATGTTCAAGGCCGCCCGCGAGGACGGCATCGACAAGCTGCTGGCCGCAAACAAGCTCGACGCCCTGATGGCCCCGACCGGCGCCCCGGCCTGGAAGACTGACCTGGTCGACGGCGACCATTTCATCGGCGGCAGCTCGTCTTTGGCGGCCATCGCCGGTTACCCGAGCATCACCGTGCCCATGGGCTTCATCGACCAGCTGCCGGTGGGCGTCTCTTTCACCGGCCGCGCCTGGAGCGAGCCGCTGCTGCTGGAGATCGCCTACGCCTACGAGCAGGGGACGAAGCACCGCCGGCCGCCGAAGTTCCTCGTGTCTGACTGAAAGGGTACAGAGGGTTTAGGGTATAGGGTTGAGGGTTTAGTGGAAGGCACTTGGAAGACCTATGATTGTCTACAAGTTCTTATACCGAACCCTACCCCCTAGACCCTAAACCCTAATTAATAAAAAAAAAGGAGGCTGCAATGAACAGCAATGTCCTGGTGGCATACGCCAGCAAATACGGGGCGACGAAGGAGATTGCCGAAAAGATCGGCCAGGTCCTGAAGGAAGCAGGCCACGGCGTCGACGTCCTCCCGGTCGACAAGGCGGCCGACCTGGAGTCGTACGGAGCGGTTATCTTGGGCAGCGCCGTGTACATCGGCGGCTGGAGAAAGGGGGCGGCCCAGTTTTTGCGCGCCAACGAGAAAACGCTGGCCAAAAAAAAGGTCTGGC
The DNA here is from genome assembly GCA_026393795.1 of Candidatus Aminicenantes bacterium. Taxonomy (NCBI): domain Bacteria; phylum Candidatus Aminicenantota; species Candidatus Aminicenantota bacterium. The sequence continues at coordinate 22,372 of JAPKZL010000161.1, forward strand.
TATTCTCCAGCGGCCCCACCGGCAAGGGCGACCCGATCGAGCTGGTCAAGGGCTGGCGCTTCCCCAAGGCCCTGCAGCACATCGCCGACCGCGTGCAGCCCGTTGACATCGCCCTCTTCCAGGGGGCGGTGTTCGCCGAGAAGCTGAGCGCCGTCGGCCGCTGGATGATTAAAAATGTAAAGGCGCCGCTCGGCGATTTCCGCGACTGGGACGCCATCACCGTCTGGGCGGGGACCATCGCTGCCAAGCTCAAATTACTTCGTAACGCGTAACAAGTGACGAGAGAAGATAAAGTAAAAAGACAATTCCGGATGTAGGGGTTTGATTCATCAAACCCTTCCTGATAGGACCCGCTGTTGTAGGTCAGAAGGTGGTTCGTTTTATTCTTTTTTTTCTCACCTATAGCCTATTGCCCCTCGCCCATCGCCTTTTGACATTAAAAATCGGGGAATATACAATTAATTTTAAAACGCAGGAGGCCCAAGATGAAAAAGACCCTGGTTTTGCTTGTTGTTTTCAGTACATTAAGTTTGTTTTTAGCCGGAAACAGCCAGGAAGCGGTGCTCAAGCCCGGGGACAACCTGATCGTCGAGGGCATCCCGGCCATCCCCGCCGCCCTGGCCGATGACGTGGCGCTGTACAACAATTTCCGCAGCGCCTCATTCCAAGACTGGCATCCGTTAAAACGGGAAATGATCATCAGCACCCGCTTCGCCGACGCCTCCCAGGCGCACCTGGTCAAGATGCCGGGAGGAGCCCGGACCCAGCTCACTTTTTACAAGGAAAGGGTGTCCAGCCCCAGCTATGACCCGATCAACGGCGACTTCATCGTCTTCGCCAAGGACGTGGGCGGCAATGAAAATTTCCAGCTGTACCGCTTTGATTTCGCCAGCGGCAAGACCACGCTGCTGACCGACGGCCTGTCGCGCAACATCGGCGGGGTATGGTCGAACAAGGGCGACCGGCTGGCGTACGAGTCCAACCGCCGCGACAAGAACGACATGGACATCCGCGTCATCGACCCGCGCGAACCGGGAAGCGACCTCCTGCTGCTGCAGGTACAGGGCGGGGCCTGGGGCGCGCTCGACTGGTCGCCCGACGACGGCCGGCTGCTGGTGCAGGAGGGCATTTCGATCAACGAGAGTTATTTGTGGCTGCTGGACATGGCTTCCGGCAAAAAGGAACTGCTGACCCCGAAAGGCAAGAAGGAGAAGATCGCCTACAACTACGCCGCCTTCAGCAGCGACGGCAAGGGCATCTACGCCCTGACCGACAAGGACTCCGAATTCGTGCGCCTGGCTTACATCGACCTGGCCAGCCGCAAGCACACCTACCTGACCGGCGCCATCCCCTGGGACATCGACGAATTCGCCCTGTCCCGAGACCGCGGCCGCATCGCTTTCATCAGCAACGAGGAGGGGGTGGCGGTCCTGCATGTCCGCGACCTGGCCGCGGGCAAAGATTTGCCGCTGCCCGCCCTGCCCATGGGGATGATCACCGGACTGCAATGGCACCGCGACGGCAAAACCATCGGTTTCACCTATCTCAGCCCGCGCGCCAACACCGACGCCTATTCGCTGGACATCGAAAACAACGAAATCGAGCGCTGGACGACCAGCGAGCTCGGCGGCCTAAACAGCGAAACGTTCGCTCTGCCCGAGCTGATCAAGTGGAAAAGTTTCGACCAGAAAACGATCGTCGGCTTCCTGTACCGCCCGGCGGCCCGCTTCAGCGGCAAGAGGCCGGTGATTATCGACATCCATGGCGGACCCGAAGGGCAGGCACGCCCGCTTTTCATCGGCCAGGAAAATTATTTCCTCAACGAACTCGGCGTGGCCTTGATTTTTCCCAACGTCCGCGGCTCCAGCGGCTTCGGCAAAACCTTCCTCAAACTGGACAACGGCTTCCTGCGTGAGGGAACCTACAAGGACATCGCCGCCCTGCTCGACTGGATCAAGACCCAACCCGACCTGGACAGCGAGCGGGTCATGGTCACCGGCGGCAGCTACGGCGGCCACATGACCCTGGCCATCGCCGCCTTTTATCCCGAGCGCATCCGCTGCGCCGTGGAAGTGGTGGGCATCTCCAACCTGGTGACCTTCCTGGAGAACACCTCCGGCTACCGCCAGGACCTGCGCCGGGTGGAGTACGGCGACGAGCGCGACCCGAAGATGCGCCGCTTCATGCTCAAGATCGCGCCGCTCAACAACAGCGGCAAGATCAGCAAGCCGCTGTTCATCATCCAGGGCGCCAACGACCCGCGCGTCCCCTTGAGCGAAGCCGAGCAGATGCGCGACACGCTGAAAAAAGGAGGGGTACCGGTCTGGTACCTGGTGGCCAAGGACGAGGGACACGGCTTCGCCAAGAAGGGCAACCGCGACTTCCAGTTCTACGCCACGGTGCTGTTCATCAAGGAATTCCTGCTGAAGTAGCGGCGACGCCAGACTCAGGACTCAAGCAGCCGTCCGTTCTCCAGGACGAGCACGCGGTCAGCCAGCAAACGGATATGGCGCGGATGGTGGCTGATGAACAGGATGCCCAGACGCAGGCGCTGAAAGATTTTCTTGAACTGCAGCAGGATGCGCCAGGCGGTCAGGTCATCCAGGGCTGAAAAAGGCTCGTCGAGCACCAGGAAGTCGGGCTCCAGGGCGAGGGCCCGGGCCAGGACCACGCGCTGCAATTCGCCCCCCGACAGCTCATGCGGCCGGCGCTCCAGAAAAAGCTCGGGCAATTCGAGCAGCGAGAAGAGCGCACACAATTTTTCGCTGACCGTTTCGGGTTCAACGGCGGCGATGCGCAGCGGTTCGCTGACGATTTCGCGGATGGTGAAGCAAGGGTTGACTGCCAGGAAGGGATTTTGAGACATCAGCTGGTTGCGGCGATTGAAATCGGCGCGGCTGGACAGGGCGAGCGGCCGTCCCTGAAAGAGGACCCGGCCGCTGTCGGGCCGCTCCCGGCCGACGATCATCCTGGCCAGGGTCGATTTCCCGGCCCCCGACCTGCCGGTCAGGACGCACGCCTGTCGCTCGCCAAGATCCAGGTTCACCCCGTCCAGGGCCTTATGCCCTACCGTCGACTTTCCCCAGCGTTGCCGCTGGTAGGTCTTGCTCACGTTATCCAGCCGGAAGCGGGCCTCCATCAGCAGGTCCCCAGGAAGGCGGCGATCTCCCGGACGTAGGGATGGCCAGGGGCGGCCAGCACTGTCGTCGGCGTTCCCGCGGCCACGATCGCTCCGGCGCAAAGGATGTAAAGGCTTTGGGCGCACTCCTTAATCAGGTCCAGATGATGGGAGATCAGCAGCACGGTCAGCCCGTAGCGGCGCTGACAGTCGAGCAGCACGCGCAGGGAATCGTCCTGGGCAACGGCATCGAGCTCGGCCGTCGGCTCGTCCAGGATCAGCAGCTCAGGCCTGCTGGCCAGGGCCATGGCCAGCAGGCAGCGCTGGTTCTCGCCGCCGCTGAGCATGAAGGGGTAGGAAGCCAGGATGCGCCGCGGCTGGGCGAAATGCAGCGCCGCCATCATTTCCAGCAGCTCGACCGCGTTGATGCGGCTGCATTCGCCGATCTATCCCCCTCCAGTCGGCTGCCGTACGCAGGCGGGCGCCGTGAAAGGCGATCGAACCGCGGCTGACGAAAAAGCCGCCGGGCAGCAGCCCGGCCAAGGTCTTGGCCAGCATGGTCTTGCCTGCGCCGGTCTCGCCCAGCAGCGCGGTGACCCGGCCGCGGGCGAGCGCCAGGTCGATTGCCCGCAAAACCGCCTGCCGCGGGCCGGGGCCGCGCCTTTCGACCCAGAGGCCCCGGGTTCCGAGCAGGAACATCAAAAACCCGCGGCGCCGCGCGTCATTTGGCGATTAACGCCACGGCCTCGATTTCCACTTCGGCCGCCAGGGGCAGCTCCTTGACCGCGACGGCCGAGCGGGCCGGATAGGGCTCGGGAACATGGGCGGCGTAAATCTCATTGACCGCCTTGAAATGGGCCATGTCCTTCAGGAACACGGTAGTCTTGAGCAGGCAGCTGCAATCGAGCCCGGCCGCGGCCAAAACGGCGGTCATGTTCGCGAAAACCTGGTGCGCCTGCGCTTCCACCCCGCCCTCGACCAGCTTGCCGGTTTGCGGATCAATGCCCACCTGTCCCGACAGGAACAGCAAGTTTCCCCAGCGCACGGCCTGGGAATACGGGCCCAGGGCGCGCGGTGCCGAGCTTGTGCTCACGGCTTGCTTTTTCATCATGATCTCCTAAGTTGCGTTTATTGCGGCAGATCGACCGGCAGCGCTTCCTCGCGCTTGCGCAAAATCGTGAGCAGCACCATGCCCAGGAGGAATCCGCCCACATGGGCCAGCCAGGCGATGCTGGCGCCGCCGCCGGCATAGAAGAATTGAAAGGCGAACCAGATGACCAGGAAAACCGCGGCCGGGATGTCCACGAAGGTGAGCAGGACGAAAACGAACACCAGGGTGCGGATGCGGGCGCTGGGAAAGAGCAGCAAATAGGCGCCCATGACTCCGGAAACGGCCCCGCTGGCGCCGATTACCGGCGTCAGCGAGTCGAGGTTGAAGGCCACATGCACCAGGCTGGAGCCGACGCCGCATAGCAGGTAGAACAGGGCGAACGTGAAGCGGCCCAGCCGGTCCTCGACGTTGTTGCCGAAGATCCACAGGAACAGCATATTGCCCAGCAGGTGCAGCCAGGAGCCGTGCATGAAAAGGGAGAGCGGCAGGCTGAGCAGCGGAGAAACCCGGCGGTGGAATACGACCTCGTTGCCCCAGCGGTCGGTGCCTACCGGGATTTCCGCGTTTTGAAGTTCCTTGATCTCCCGGGGGATGAGTCCGTCTTTGATCACGAAGTATTCCAGGCTGGAGGGCCACTTCAGCGGCTGCAAGTCGGAGGCGGTGAGGGGCCGGCGCAGGTGCTCGTCGGACAGGTAGGCCTGATAAATGAAGACCGAGAAATTGAGCAGGATGAGCAGGATGGTGACCACGGCCGTGCGCCGGGTCGGGTTGTAATCCTTGAGCGGTATGAACATGGATTATGATCGTCCCCCAAAAAGAGCATCAATTTTAGCAGGCGGCGCTGCTAAAGTAAATGGCACCTCGGACGGTTGCGGCGGTTTCCTTCCCGTAGGTTATTGCTTGACCAGGAACAGCGCCTTGGCCTCGTTGCCTTTCTCAGCCATCTTGATGTGCTTGGCATCGAGGAAAAGAATGTCCTGGCGGGATGGCGGCTTGATGACCGTGAACTGGATCGGCCCGATCTTCTCGCCCATGATCTCCATGGTCATGCCGTCGAGGGTCACGTTCATGACCATGGTCTTCAGCATTCCCAGCGCCGCCTTGGCCATCTCCGGGCTGGTTTTGACAGCCTCCTTGTAAACCGGATCCTTTTCATACGTGGCCGTGTCACCCACCCACTTGCCCATGAAGGCGAAGGTGAGGTTGCCGGCGACGGCGGCGGAACTTTTTTCATTAATCGCCGTTTGCGTCGCTGCGGGTGCGCCCGATTGGCTGGTTCCGCCCACGTTCACCTGGTAAAGGTTTCCTCCCTTTTCGATCGTATACAAATTGCTGCCGCACCAGAACATGAAGCGAGTCGCACCGAAAGCAGGTTGTCCCAGCTGCTTCCAAAAGCCGCTGGCCGTAGCGGTTTCATAAGCTGCCGTCTTTTTCGATGGAAAACAATTTGCCCGCCGCGGCAAAAAGAAATTTTGTGTTGGCAAAATCATTTTTCCCGATCTGCTTCCAGATACCCGAGGCCGGGTCGGTGACGTAAAGGGCACCGCTCGTCTCCACCGTGTACATTTTCCCATTTAGTGTCGTGCCCGCGATCGTGCCGGCCCAGCTGCCGGCCGTTCCGACCCCTCGCCATGAGCCGTCCACCGGGCCAATGGCGTACAGGCTGCCATCTTTTTCAATGGAAAGCAATTTTCCCCCCGCGGCAAACAGGAATTTTGTGTTGGCGAAATCGCTCTTCCCGATCTGTTTCCAGACACCTGTGGCCGGATCGGTGACATACAAAGCTCCGCTGGACTCGGCCGTATAGATCCTGCCGTCCAGCGCGACACCGGCGATGGTCCCGGCCCAGTCGCCGGTTTTTCCCACCACTTTCCAAGATCCAGCTTGCGCTGTCAAGCATACGGAAGCGGCCACGAGCAATACGCAACCCAACATCATTTTTTCTTTCATGCGAAACCTCCTTATTAAATCGGACAACGACTTCCTCGTTGTGCAGCCGGGCCGGCAGCAAGGAACCGGGAAAGGTGTTGCCTTCTTAGGGTGATTTTCAGTTAATGCAACCGCGTTGTCAACTCCCGAAGCGCAAGATTCGTGGGGAATTTTTCGCTGGCAGGATGAATCAGCCCAGCCAGCCCCCGATCCAGCCGATCTTCTCGCCGTTCCGATTTTCCATGATCCCTCCATCCAATAAAAAGTTTATTTTTCCTGCTGCGACTTCTCGATCTTGGCCCAGGAATCGCGCAGGGTGACGCTACGGTCATTCGTCCGCCCAACTTCCATAGTGCTGACTGCCAGCAGAGCCCGGGGAACTATGACGCTTATTAGCAATAAAAAATCTTTGTAAAAAG
>JAPKZL010000162.1 GCA_026393795.1 Candidatus Aminicenantes bacterium
GGCGGTCGAGCACGGCCATGACCACCTCGACCTTGCCGCCCTGGGCTTCGACCTGCCCGGCCCCCTTGATGATCGAGCCGCCCGAGGTGATGACGTCGTCGAACAGGGCCACGCGGTCGCCGGCACGGAAGTTGCCCTCGATCGTCTTGCGCGTGCCGTGGGTTTTCTCCTCCTTGCGGATGATGAAAGCGGGCAGGGGGCGTTTTTCTAGGTAGCTGATAACGGCGATGGCGGTGACGATGGGGTCGGCGCCGATCGAGTAGCCGCCGACGGCATCGACGTGGAACCCCTCCAGCATCTGCAGGAAGATCCTGCCGCACAGGGCCGCGCCCTCGGAATCGAGCGTGGTGATGCGGGCGTCGACGTAAAAATTGCTGGTCTTGCCCGAGGCCAGGGTAAACTCACGGCCGACCACCACCGATTTTTCCAGCAATATTTCCCGCAGCCGGTTTTTCAAACGAGTTTTCCCCTGAAATCACCGGGGAGAACTTTCAAGAAATAAGGGGCGAACTCACAAATGGAGCTTTCAAGGAACTCGAGGTTTTCCGGGCTGAAATCCTCGCCCGACTCATGCAGGGAAGCCCCCTTGCGCGAGAGTTCGATGATGCCGAACTTGACGTCGCCGCTGCGCAGGATGGTGCTCATCATTTTCCAGATCTTCCTGACCTTTTCGCCAGGGCCCTTGATGTATTCAAAAAGATGCAAGTGCTTCATCTGGTTGAAATTGTTCTCGATCATGCCCCGATTCATCTTGAAAACCCGGGCCGCGAAGGCGTCGGGCGAAGAGATCGGTATCATGCCGGAGTTGACCAGATAATCGGGGGCGGCGAAGGAGAGGACCATATTGTCCTTGTCGGTGAGCAGCAGGGCGACCTCGTCCGTTTGCAGCTCGAAATTGTCGCAGTAGAACTTGACGATGTCGTCGATGACCGACTTGAAGGTTTTTTCCGATTGGCCGGCGCTGGTGACCATTTTCATTTTTTCAATCAACAAATTGATATCCTTCATGATGACTCCCGCATCTATGATAATATTTTTTAAAGAAAAAAACAAGGGCGCCGGAATTTCTCAGCCAACCGTTTCGAGCGGAAAAATTCCCCGGCGGGTGATGATGCGTTTTTGCAGCGCCATATTCTCCAGAGCCACATGGCCGGTGACGATGCACTCACACAGCGACACGCCGTCCCCCAAGCGGGTATGCTCCCACAGGATCGAATTTTTCACTAGCGCTTGCGGAGAGATCGTAACGGCGGCGGAGAGGGAATTGGCGCTCCGCTCACCGACATGCGCCCGGTAGCGCTCATTGGCGCGCAGATAGGATTCAGGCGTGCCGACATCGAGCCAAATCCCTTCATAGGGAACGGTTCTGAAATGCAGCCGGTGCTTCGTGATGCTGGAAAAAAAATTCTTGTCGTCGATTTTTTCGACCGCGCTTTTCCTGAACAAAGCCGCCCCGGCATACATCATCCCCGGTCCGGGACCCGGCGGGGAAACGGCGAGAAAAACGCCGTCCCGGCTCCGCAAACGGCCGTAGCGGCCGCATGGGTCGCGCCGGGTCAGCAGGACGCCGTCGACGGCGCGATCGGCCGTCTTTTCGACCATGGCCGACAGCGGTATTTCCAGGAACGTGTCGCCGTTGACCACCAGGAGCCAATCGGAAAAAAACGGCAGCGCCTGGCGCAGCACCAAACTGCCGCTCAATTCCTTTTCGCGGATGAAATCGATGCCGCTGTCGGCGCCAGCGGCCTGCATGACCTGTTCGGCCAGGTGATGGAGGTTGACGAATCCTTCGGCGCAGCCCTGCGCCCGCAGCTGTTCCAGCAACAAGCGCAGCAGGGGGATGCCGTTCAGCGGGAAAGCGGCTTTCGGCTTGATCAGCGAGAGGGGTTCGGCCCTCTTGCCGAAGCCGCCAGCGAGGATGAAGAATTTCACGTACCGAAAACCATGTGCCCGGGACGTCCGCAGCGGAGAAAAAGCTGGTAATAGGAATCGCGGATGTAATCATCCGCCGTAAACCCCAGCCGGGCGGCCACGGCGTCGATGCGTTCCGGATCGCCTTCAACTTCGATGAAATCGCCGATCGGGGTTTCGTCGATCATGATGCGCGCCCCGCCGGCGCTGAATACCTCTCGGTATTTCTCGTAAATGAAAAATACCCGGAAACCGAGAGCCCCGATGATTTTTTCCGCGGCGGTGAAATCAGAGACTGTCACCTCGGTTTCCTCGCGGACCTTGTAGCGGGAGTCGTCCTGGGCCGGCGCCTTCAAGGTCAAAACGGCGCGTTCCCCGGTTCGGCGCAAACGCAGCAGCATGCCGCGTTCGCGCAGTTCCCCCCGCGCCGAGTCGAACACGATGTTACTTTCGAAGGCGCGTTCCGTTTCGAGAACGGCCGGCAGCCCCATGATTTCCCGGCGCAAGGGTTCCAGCCGTTGCACCTTGATTTTGACCTCGATCTCCAGCCGTTTTTCAGTATTCACGGTAGCGGATGAATTCCAGCAGGTTTTCAAGGGAGTCGCGGTACGGGGAGGGCTGGAACGAGCGCAGGAAGCGGGAGCAGGTGCGGTGGTAGCGGTCGATCACCGCCAGCGAGCGCTCCTGGATGCCCAGCTCGCGGCAGCGCGCCAGCAGCGGCCCAGGGGCGGAGCGCTTGAAGCGCTTGAGCAGCGGCAGGCCTCCTCCCTGCAGCAGAAGGATGTAGGGCAGGGTCACTTTCCCCTCCTTCAGATCCTGGAAGCGGCTTTTGCCTGCCCGGTCGGAGAAGAGGTCCAACAGGTCGTCGCTGATCTGGAAGATCATGCCGAAATCCTGGCCGAAGCGGTAAAAATCTGCCGCGGCAGCGGCGTCCTTCCCGGCCAGGCGGGCCGCCAGGGCGGCGATGCCGGCGAACATGCTCGACGTCTTCTTGCGGATGATGGTGGTATAGACCCGGCGCTGGATGCGGTAGTTGAAGCTGTTCTCGAACTCGAGGACCTGCCCCTCGACCATCTGCCGCGACGCCTCGGCCAGCAAGTCGATGGCCGCGGCGCCCCCTTCCCGGGTCAGCATGCGGATGGAGGTGATGAAGAGGAAATCGCCCCAGAGCAGCGACAGGCAGTCACCGAAATGGTGGTTGGGGGTCTTTTCGCCGCGCCGCCAGGAGGAATGATCGATGATGTCGTCGTGGACTAGGCTCGATAGGTGCAGCATCTCGATGGCCGCCCCCAGAGCCGGCAGGCTTTTGGAACGGGTCTTGTTCATTCCGGCCAGCAGGAAAAGGAAGGCGGCGCGGATTTTCTTGCCCTTGGCGACCGGCGTGCGCTGGCGCAACTCCGATATCAGGCGGATCTCGCTGCCGATATGCCTGGCCAGGACCTTTTCCGTGGTCTTGAGCAGCGGCAAAACCGGTTTCTGAATCTTTAGATAATCCATTCGGCGCCATTGTACCATCCCACTGCCGGCTTGACAATCGGGAAAAACCGCTGGAGGATCGTCCGGTCTTCTCAGCGCAGCTCGGCGAGGCGTTTTTTTGAGAGATGGATGTACAATTGCTCGCCTTCGATCCAGCGCTGCAGTTCGGCCGTTCTGCGCATGATATAGTCCGGTTTGTCCCAGAGGTGATAGGGGGCGATGTCTATTTCGATCGTATGGATCTCTTTATCATAGCGCTTGATATTGGCTTGCGCCTCGGCGACTTCCTCCTCGATCTCCCTTTCCCTTCTGATCAAAAAGACCCGATGCGATTCGGGCGCGAACAAGATTCCCGAGCCGGAATCCCAGTTAACGGGCGGATCGACGCCCAGCTGCGTGAAATGGTATTTCGTTCCGGGCACGGACAACGTGTCGATGTTGCGATCGTCGACAACGAGCCGGGTCGGGGTGGCGGCTTTCCTCCTGGCCGCCTCGCGACGCTGCCAGAGAGCCAGGTTGAGCTCCTGGCCGAGCAGCGCGCCCGGCCCGGAAAGCAACAGCCAAGAAACGATGATCGCCGCCATCCGCTTCATGCCGCCGTCTCCGCCGTGATGAATTTACCTCAGCCAGCCCGGAGGGACTCCGGCTTTTCTGGCGTTTTCAAAAAAATCCTCCAGCTGCGTTTCGGTTTGGCTCAGGAACAGCTTCTTTTGCTCCAACTGATTGGTGACCTGGGCGATCTGCAACTTGATGGCGTTCTGCTCGGCCGGAATGTTCTTTAAATAAAAATCGGACCAAAGCTTGTTCAATTCCAACTGCTCGCTCTGGATGCCTTCCTTCAAGTCCGCGATGCGCGCCTGCAGCTGGGCCTGCTGTCTTTTCCAATAATCG
>JAPKZL010000163.1 GCA_026393795.1 Candidatus Aminicenantes bacterium
ACCGACGGCGGTCAATAACGTTGAAACCCTGGCCAATATCCCGGCTATAATCAGACGCGGCGCCGACTGGTTCCGTAAAATAGGCAACGAAAAATGTCCGGGCACCAAGGTCTTCACCATCCTCGGCCATGTGGAATACCCGGGGTTGATCGAAGTGGAGATGGGCACGCCGTTGCGCGAAATTATTTTTTCCTTCGGCGGCGGCATGAAAGGCGGCAAAATATTCAAAGCCGCCCTGCTCGGCGGCGCGGCCGGCGTCTTTCTTTCGGAGGGTTTGCTCGATGTGAAAATGGATTTTGAAAACCTGAAGGAAAGCAAGGCCGTGCTGGGTTCAGGCGCCGTGCTGGTGATGAACGAAGGCACGTCGATAGTCGACATGCTGTTTTCGATCGTGAAATTTTTCGCCCATGAATCGTGCGGCCAGTGCGCGCCCTGCCGCATCGGCACGCAGCAGATTCTGCAGATTGTCTATCGCATCCGCCAGGGCTCCGGCAAGGTCGGCGACCTGGAAACCCTGCTCAACCTGGCCGAAGTCATGGTCCAGTCGTCGCTCTGCCCGCTGGGCCAGTCGCTGATCATGCCGATCAAGAGCGCCCTGGGCAATTTCCATGCGGAATTTGCCGCTAATCTTAGTAACTTAAAGCAAATTAACTTGGTAAAATAACAAGATGATTTGCTTTCTAAATTACTTATCCCCCCTTGCGGGGACTTCGCTGCGCAGCAAGGTTAAATAAAACAAAAGGTGAAACCAATGAATGAAACAATCACACTGAACATTGACGGAAAGGAAATCAAGGCCGAGAAGGGAGCCAACCTGCTCAAGGTGGCCCGGGACAACGGCTTTGACATACCCGGCCTGTGTTTTTACGAAAAAGTCACCTGCACCGGCGACTGCCGTCTGTGCATGGTCAAAATAGAAGGCCGGCCCGGCATGGTCCCGGCCTGTTTGGTCAAAGTTGAAGAAGGCCTGAAGGTCACGGCTTTCGATCAGCAGCTGGAGGACACACGGAAGATGCTGGCCGATGTGCTCCTTTCCGAGCACAACGACGACTGTATCACCTGCGAGCGCGACGGCGACTGCATGATGCAGGACCTGGCCTTCCGCTACGGGCTGGACACGCCCAAGCGCACCTTCGCCCCGCTCTGGAAGGAAATCCCCCAGGCCCCGGACAGTTCGGCCCCGGTCCTGTTATATGATTCTTCCAAGTGCATCAAGTGCGAACGCTGCGTCAAGGCCTGTTTTGAGATTCAGGGCAAAGGCGTGCTGAGCATGGCCCAGCGCGGCATCCACAGCCACGTCGTGGCCGGGACTGGTGAGTGGTCGGGATCTGAGTGCGACGGCTGCGGCGAATGCGTCCAGGCCTGTCCGGTCGGCGCTTTGATTGAAAAACCGGTTTACGGCCGGAAACTGAAGAAAAAGGATGTCCAGAAAAAAGTGGTCACCACCTGCCCGTACTGCGGCGTCGGCTGCCAGCTCGAACTCTGGATCATCAACAACCAGATTGTCAAGGTCAAGGGGGCGGACAGCGTACCCAATTTCGGCGCCGCTTGCGTCAAGGGCCGTTTCGGCCTCGATTTCGTCCAGCGCCCCGACCGCCTGACCAAGCCGTTGGTGCGCAAGGACGGCAAGCTGGTGGAAAGCACCTGGGACGAAGCTCTGGACCTGGTGGCCGGCAAACTCGGCGCCATTAAAAAGGAACACGGTCCCGCCGCCCTGGCCGGGTTGTCTTCGGCCAAGTGCACCAACGAGGAGAATTTTGTTTTCCAGAAATTCGTGCGCACGGCCTTCGGCTCCAACAACGTCGACCATTGCGCGCGGCTTTGCCACGCCTCGACCGTGGCCGGCCTGGCCCGCTCGTTCGGTTCGGGCGCCATGACCAATTCCATCGAAGAACTGGAGCACGCCGAAGTCATCCTGGTCACCGGCTCCAACACTACCGAGACGCA
>JAPKZL010000164.1 GCA_026393795.1 Candidatus Aminicenantes bacterium
GTGGAAAACCGGGGAGGTCGCCTTCTGGATGGCCCCGACGTTGAACTTTTTCAGTTCCCGGTTGTCGAGGGCGTTCATCACGATCAAATAGGTGTCCAGCTCCTGGCGGACGAAAAAGGCGATGTTTTCTCCCTGGCGGTCCCAGCTGAAGGTGCGGCCGTCGGCCGGGACGAACTTGTACTCGATGCCGTCATAGGTCGACCTGTAGCCCGGGGTGACGTTCTTGATCACCTTGCCGTCCTTGAGCGAGACGATGATGATGTCAAGCTTGTAGGTGCGGTAGTTGACCGTGACGATGGCCAGCAATTCCCCGCCCGGGGAAACCTGGTGCGAGAAGGAGTAGGCGAAAGGAAAATCGGGACCGATCAGGAAACTGTAGTCCTCGGGGTTTTCGCGGTTGAGGAAAGCCTTGAAACGGTTGCGGGCGTATTTTTTGAACTCGAAATTGAAGGTCTTGGGCACGAAGTTGAATTGCTCCAGGAACGAATGCCGCTTGCCGACCAGATTGGGGCGGCGCTGGCTGGTCAGCAGGTCGCGGACGCCCTTGCGGCCGAATTTCTCGAAAAAGAATTCGTACATCAGATGGCCGAAATCGTAGGGCAGGCGGTTGGTGCCGCCGGCGCTGCGGATGTCGCCGTCCTCCTGGATCTCGGGCATGCGGTCGCACAGGACGCTGTCGACAACCGTCAGCAGGCTGAAACTGTCCCAGTAGCCGGTCATGAATTCGGCCAGGCCTTCCATGACCCAGTCGGGGGGGTTGAGAAAATCGAACATCCCGGTCGCATGCCCCTTGTACAGGATCGTGTACTCGAAGATATGCGTGAGCTCATGCTTCAACAACCGCGCCATCTCCTCTTTCGAGCGGTTGCCGTAAACGACGATGCGGTTGTTGGCCGGTTCGGCGAAGCCCTCGAAGCTCCCGGGGGCGATGAGGCCCGGGTACAGGTTGGTCTGCTCCAGGTCGGTCTGCTTGTCGTAATAGATGATCGGCGTGCGGTGATCGATGGTGGCGTTCAGGAACGCGGAGACCTCGTCGTAGGCTTTCTCGGCTTGACGCGCCAAGCGGGCGAGCAATTCCGGGTTGTCGGTGTAATGGAAGATGCGGAAGTTCTTGGTGTCGGCGTATTTCCAGGGAAAAGCCTTGCGCACGATCTTGTTTTTCCCGTAAAAATAAGAGTATTGCGCGGAAACGCCGGCGGCGCACAGCGCCAAGACAAGGGCGATGATTGTTTTTTTCATTTGGGCTTCCTATTTAAACAGGATGTAGCGTTCCTGGGTCGCTTTCCTGGGCTGGAGCGCGAGGCCCAGCCTGGCGGTGATCTTGCCGACCATGCTGTTGAAGTTGAACTGGGCCGTTGTCGCCTCGCTGGGCTCCATTTTCTCCGTGTAGGTCTCCTGCAGCAGCGTTTGGCCCGAGTCGCCGTCGATGACGGCGATCTTCATGGCCATTTCCCACAGCTGCACCGCGGCATAGGTGTTTTTCGTGTTGCCCTCTTCGTCCTTGACCCTTTTGACCACGCCCAACTTCTTGATCTCCAGGTTCAACTTGCCGGTGATGAAGAGCGACTGCGGGTGGGAGCGGAAGACATGGGCAAAGAAGACGCTGTTCGCATACTGGAAATCGATCGCCGGGCAGTAGCGGCGCAGCAAATGGCGGACCATGGCCCAGTGGGGAGGATCGAGGGTGGTTATTTTCTGGTTGATGGCGAAAGGCAGTTCCTCGCTGAAAACCTTTCTGTTTTCGGCGTCGACGTCCAAAGCGATATCGGGGACATTGGCCAGGAAATCGACGAAATAAACATTCTGATAGCGGCTGAAATCCACCACCCGTTTTTCCAGGAACGGCACCGGGGTCGAGACATAGCTCTCGGCGCAGGCCGCGGCCAGGGCCGCCAGCAGCAGGGGCAAAATGAGTCTATTTTTTTTCATTGTTGTTCTTCTTTTCATTGTCGTTCTTCTTCTGATTTTTCTTGAAGCGGTCGTAGTTGCCCTGGATCAAGGAGTTGCCCGGAGCCAATCGCATGGCCAGCTGGTATTCCTGTTCGGCCTCCGGCGCCCGATCCAGGCTTTCCAGCGCCACGGCCATGTTGTTGTGCAGGGCGGCCGAATCGCCGCCTTTAGCGGCCTGCACTTTTTGCCAGCGGTAATAGGCTTCCTTCCACAGTCCCTCCGTGGCCAGCTTATTGGCGAACTCGAAATCGCTCCGGTAGCGGTTCACCGCGCAGCCGGCGATCCAAACGACGCACAGGGCTAAAAAAATGATCTTCTTCTTCAATTCAACCTCCCTGGGCCAGAACGGCAAAATGTCTGGAATTCAGCCATTGGATAATAACAACTGCAGCCTTCTTTTCTTGCATGCTTTAATGCCCCTAAAATAAGCACATATAATGTAATATATTTAAATTATTTTCAATGCTTTTAATACTTTTGCTGCCAATCCCCCAAATTCGTTACTTAAGTCCTACTGATTGCATATGGCCACTTTCAATCGTTGGCGGTGTGATTCTTTTCCCCCTTCGGGGGCAGACAAATCAAATCCGCCCCCTGGGGTTGTCTCACTAAATGATTTCAATACTTCCATAAATATTTGAAATCATAGTGAGAGCAACCCCAGTTGGCGGATGATTTGTGCTGCTCCTTGACTTTCGCTTTCGCCGCGCGTATAATATTTTCTTGGATCGCGGGGTGGAGCAGCCAGGTAGCTCATTGGGCTCATAACCCAAAGGTCGTAGGTTCAAATCCTACCCCCGCTACCAAACTTTCAGCGGCATTATGCCGAGACGCTTCGTCGAGGCATCTAATGCTGCTGTGCTGAGCCGTCTTCGGCGAAGCATATAACACGGCTATGCCGAGACGCTTCGTCGAGGCACCCCAAATATCCCCATAAATTCAATATTTTTTAATTATTTGTTTATTCCTTATTTTATTATTGGCAATAAGAATGGCCTATTTTAGACTTTTTATATCCCACATATATCCCAAATATTCCTCCAAAATGAACTCTTAAATATTTTGACATTATGATGCTGAACCTTGATTTTGATCTACAGACCGTCGAACTCTATTTTTTACAAAAATAAACAATTCCTACTGTTAAAAAGATCAAGCCCAACACAAATCCCATCCAGCGAACATATCGGTTTTCATAATTGGGCTTGATCAGTGCCCATGATCTGGGAGCGATCATATTCTGCTCAAAAATGAAACCCAGCACTTCTTCCCACCCCTGCATAACCGCCACGGCAATAAAATACTGCTCGAAATGGTACTTAAAGCGCCAGGCATTCAGCAATTTTCCACGAAAAAGGTATATGAACAACACGGCTCCGAGCCAGAAGAATAAAATCCATTGGTTTCGCTTTAACCTGGAGCGGATGCTCACCGAGACCGAATCCCTTTCAGAATCCTGGATCGATTTCCAAGAGTCCAGCTCGATCCGCGAATAATTCTTCAAGCAAACCTCTCGCCAAACAATGAAGGGGATCATGGCAAACGCCCAGAGCAGCATGACCAAGACGATCGGGAATGGATCATCTGTTATCAAAACCGACAAAAGCATGAGGAAAAAAGCGACAGCTAAAGCAACTCCCAGGATCATGAAGAATTTTTTATCGAACAGGGTCTTGTTGAAGCGCGCACGTTCGATGAAATGAAGGAGTCCCCTGCCCGAGACCTGCTGATTCTCTTTTACTTGCAGGCGGCAGTTTTCGCCGCTCTCCTCGGCGATGAACCCGACATCGCGCCATTTCTGAATCGTTCCCGTATCCAATTGGAACAGCTCGGCAATTTCTTCAAGCTTATAGTCTTTCTTTGCATCGATCTTGCCAGCCATCTCCGAAAATATCAATTTCCGCTTCCTGAATATCATTGGCCTGTGTCCAATTTTTGATCCTCGATTTAATTTTATCATAAGGATCACTGGGTTCATAGCCCAAAGGTCGTAGGTTCAAGCCGAGGCACACCCGCAGGGTGGGCCGAGACCTGCGGAGCGGCCTTCGCCAGAAGGGCGATCCGCTCATCCTACCCCTGCTACCAAATTTCTCCCAATCAAACTATATTCAAATTCGAATCCATGCCTCTTTTCATAACCCAACCGTTCCCATTGGGCGAATCGGCATCACCATTTGGCGAGAGAAGATTCACTGGTTTATTTCTGCTCTTGTTCCTTTTGGACAGGGATGGGCAAATCAGAGATGATCCGGGTGCTTACCCAGTAGATATCGTCATTCCAGCCAAAAAAAAGATACCGGCCATCGGGCGATATCGATGCGATGCCGGCCTTCACGTCAAGGCCATACTGCGACAGATCAACCGCCTCGCCCCACGTGCCATCCTTGCATTTGAAGGATACAAACAGGTGCGGACCGCCATCGATATCAAAGACAATGTAACTGCCGTCCGGGGCGATGCACGGATGGGCGATGGAATCGGACCTGCCGCGCAATTTTTCAATCCCGCCCTTGAGATCTTCGTACCCGGCGATCAGGTTGCCCTTCATGATGGCCTGGCTCACGAAATCGCATTCGGGGCCGGTATGGGTTACGTATATTTTTCCGTCGCGGGAGGAACTGACAAACATGCCTTGGCCCGCGTATTTCGCCACGGACCAGCCAGCCGCAGTTCGCTCGGAGACATAAATCCCGTAATCGGGCAATTTGGGCTCGCCGGCTGGGGCCGGGTGCTCCCAATTCCAATAGATGCGTCTGTTATCGTATGTCACATGCGGTTCGTTGGCTATGTAACCCGCAGAGAACTGTACCGGTGCGGGGTAGGTCCAGCCCTGTGCCTCCAAGCGGCTGGCCATGATCTGACTATTATTTCTGGTAAAATAAAATTCTTTTCCATCTGGTGAAAACGTGCAAGCGGATTCTTTGGACGCGGTCTGGGATACAATGCCCGGCGCAAATATCTTCGGCTCTTTGCCGGGAGGTATCTGTCCCAAATAAGGGCCTTTTATCTCAGTCTGCTGGCCGGCATAGAAGGGGGGCTTTTCCCCATCCTGGATTTGAGCAATCAATGCCTGGCAAAACAAACCCAAAGTCAAACCACAGATGGCGAGCCGCACTATCTCCATATCAAATTTCGAATGCAATGAACCAGAACATTCTCTTATGATTTTCATCGCGATCCTCCATCATGGATTTCATCAACTGACAAGAAAACTGATTTCCCCATGATTGAATCTTGCCGCGCATCGGCTTGTGACAGAGGGCGGGCCGCTCAGAGCCGATTTTGCCAGAGCACCCGGCCCGTGTCGCTGTCGACGCAGACGGCATGGAGCATGCGGATGAACAGCAATCTGTTTTTTACCTGCTCGAAGAATTGGAAATCGAAATCGGGATTCCCGCGGGAAAATACGATTTTAAAGGCATCGGTTTGGCGGGCCTCGTTGACATCGAAGAAGATCTTCGGGATTTCCGCCTGCCAGCGTTCCTGCAACATGCCGCCTTCCGGATAGTGCAGGCGCGAGATGCGCATCTTGGCATCCGGGGCGACTGAACCGCGATGGATGATATAGAACGAGTCGTCATCGGGCTGCAATAATTGGTTGTGCCCACCGAAATGGCCTTCCTCCGAAATTTCGCGCCACCACAGCTCTCTGACGGTAAGTTCGTTTTCCGCCGTCCGCAAGTCGGTTTGCACCTTCGACAAGGCATTCTGTTCCGCGGTCTGGAATTGCCGGCGGCCGGTGGGATCGCTTTCTTTCATCGCCGCCAGTTGCGCGGACAATTGGCCTTGCCGGGTTTTGGCTTGCTGCAATTCCCGCCCGAGCCGCTGCAGGATGCGCGGTTTGTTTGCGTCGCATAAAAACTCGCCCTCCAGGAAACTCAATTGCGGATCCACCGGGATACTGTTCCGGGTGATGGTTTTGCGCAGGTCGTTGCTCAGGTAAAAATGGGCGGAACGAAACTCGACGCCATCGGAAAAACAGTTGAGGGTCTGGTGTGTCTCCGCAAGGGATATGACTGCGGGCAACTTCTGAATGGTGAAATTCTGCGGATCGACGGCCCAATGGTAGCCCTGCATATCGGTGATGATCAGCTTGTCCCGCCGTTCGTCATAGGCGAAGAAGCTATTGATCTGGGACCACTTTATTTTGGCCAGGTTGTTTTGCAGCGCCGGCTCGGCCGCTAATATTTGTTTCTGGCTGACGGTCACGGCCAGGGTGCGGGGATTTCTGCCATGCAGGCCGAGCGCCGGGTCCAAAGAATAAAGCCAAAGCTTACCGTTGGAGATGCCCAGGAAGCTGACCGGGTTTTCTTTTTCTCGGCCAAATTCAATGCGGGCTAACAGCTGTCCATTTTCGAGTCCGTATGCTGAAAGTCTGGTTTCAGCGTAACCGTAGATACTGGTGAATCCGCGACCGGATCTTTTACCGATGGCTTGAAAAATGCTCTCATGGGCGATCAGGATATACCCCTGCGGGCCGCTGTAAACAGCCGCTTTTACAATATCGTCGGCCTCGCATTTGGCCATATCCTTGTGAAAGCAACCGCTCATTATCAGTGTTCCCGAAAGTAATGCCACACCCATCCGGCGGATCCGCCAAGCGCTTTTTTTCACGGCTCACCTCATGTCAAAAAAGTCTTTACTGTTTTTGAAAGTCTATCATTTGATACAAGAATTTTCCAGTAAGGGGCGGGAGGAGTATATGCAGTTAACAGCATTGGTCTTATAACCCAAAGGTCGTCCCGCTGAGGCGGGACTCCCGCCCTCTTCGGGACGGTCGTAGGTCCAAGCCGAGGTGCACGCGAAGCGGGGCGCCGTGACCCTGCCGATCGGACTTTGTTAGAAGGACGATCGGCGCATCCTACCCCCGCTACCAACCTTTTTTCCAATACAATCGCTGAGTTCTTTCTTTGCTTTCTTATCTTACCCTAAACCCTGTACCCTATCCCCTGTACCCTAAACCCTGATATAATGAAAGCTCTATGGAGGTGAATATGTCGCTTAAAAACGCAATCTTGCTTTACCTGCTCACGTTGGCCGTCTTTTTTCTCATCGACATGGTCTGGCTGGGGCTGGTGGCCAAGAACTTTTACCGCCGACACCTGGGCGCGCTGCTCAGCCCGACGGTCAACTGGCCGGCGGCCATCCTGTTCTACCTGCTGTTCATCGCCGGCTTGCAGCTGCTGATCATCGCGCCGGCGCTGGCCAAGGGGTCGCCGCTGCAAGCCTTGTGGCAGGGGGCGCTGTTCGGGCTCGTGTCCTACGCCACCTACGACCTGACCAACCTGGCCACGTTGAAGGATTGGCCGCTGCTGGTGACGCTGGTCGATCTGGCCTGGGGAACGGTCCTGGGCGGCTCGGTCTCGTTTCTCAGCGCCGCGGCCGCCTCACGGCTGCTGAAAAACTGAGCTGGCGCCGGCCCCCCTTGACTCGGGCTAGCGCCTGGTCCATTATTTCCCGTTGACACGGAGAGGAGGTCGAACATGTTATGGAAAGGCCAAAGGCAAAGCGATAACGTCGAGGACCGCCGCGGCATCAGCGGGCGGCAGGTGGCCGTGGGCGGCGGCTTGGGCGCACTCGCCCTGGCCGTGATCGTCCTGCTGCTGGGCGGCAACCCGGACGAGGTTCTGAAGAACATGCAAACCTCCCAGCCGGCAACAGGGCAGGAGCAAGCGCGGCCCCTGACCGCGGAGGAAAAGGAGCTGGGCGAATTCGTCTCCGTCATCCTGGCCGACACCGAGGACGTCTGGCACCAGGTCTTCCAGCAGCAGGGCCAGACGTACCGCGAGCCCAAGCTGGTCCTGTTCAGCAACGCCACCAATTCGGCCTGCGGCAACGCCCAGTCGGCCGTCGGCCCCTTCTACTGCTCGGGCGACGAGAAGGTCTACATCGACCTGGGGTTCTTCCAGGAGATGCAGCAGCGGCTGGGGGCGCGCGGCGACTTCGCCTGGGCCTACGTCATCGCCCACGAGGTCGGCCACCACGTGCAGAACCTGCTCGGGGTCATGCAGCAGGTCCAGGAACGGATGCAGGGGATGGACAAGGAGGAGGTCAACCGCATGTCGGTGCGGTTGGAGCTTCACGCCGACTTCCTCGCCGGCGTCTGGGCCCACCACGCCCAGCGCCTGAAGGGGCTGATGGAGGAGGGAGACATCGAAGAGGGGATGAACGCCGCCTCGGCGGTGGGCGACGACCGCATCATGAAGCAGCAGCAGGGCTACGTCGTGCCCGACGCCTTCACCCACGGCACGTCGGCGCAGCGGGTGCGCTGGTTCAGCAAGGGATTGCAGAGCGGCGACCTGAGCCAGGGTAACGGAATTTTTAGCCTCGCTTACGACGAAATCTGAGGGGCTGAGATCATTATTTCCTTTTTTTAAACAGGGGGGGGGCCGCCTTTTCCCTTACTTTCTTGCGGCGCAGATCGACCAACGCCCGGCTGGCGCCGGTGTGATCGTAGGTGATCTCCTTGACCCGCTGGAAGCAGCGCTCGGCGAGTTTCATCTTGCCCTGGCCGCGGTAGAGGATGCCCAGGGCGTAAACCGGATCGGCGCTCCAGGACTTGAGTTCAATGGCTTTTTTCAAGCTGGTCTCGGCGTCATTCTTCATGACTTCCATCTCTCCCTGGCAAAGCCCGAGCAGGTAATGGAAGTCGCCCTGGCCCGGTTCCAGCTTGATGGCCTGCTTGAGAAAGCCGATGGCCTTGTCGAACTCACGCTGCTCGTACAGTTCCTTGCCCTTGAGGAGCATGGCCCATGCTTTTTCGTGGTCGCTGGCGGCGATGTTCATGGCCGGGGGCGCGGCGGCCGGTATAAACGGCAGCTCGGGCTCGGGGACGATGGAAAAATCTTCATCCTGCCATGGCGCCGCGACGACCGGGACTTCCAGGGGTAATGGCTCATCCTGCGGCACGGCCGGCGCAACCGGCTTCACCTCGGCCGAGCGCAGACGGTCACAGACCGCGCGGGCAATCTTCTTGATCTCCGGGGCGGCGGCCGAACCGAAGCGCTCCGGGGCGAAGCGGAGCAGCATGTCGTTGCGGGCCGTTTCCACTCTCTCCGCCGGCGTGTCGGGGGCCAGCCCGAGCAGGGAAAAAACATCGCTGCCCGGGGCCTGGATCCTCTGGTTCGTTTCCAGGAGGGCGGCAATATCCCGGCCGATATCGGCATGGCTGTCGCTTTTCTGAAACTGCAGGAGCCCGAGCATGTGCAACACCAGGATCTTGCGCCAGAAATCGACGGGCAGCATGTCCAGCAGGGCAATGAGCTCCTGGCAGGTCCGCTGTTGGCTCAGCGCCGCCAGCCGGGCATGGAAAACGAGCTCGGCATCGGTCAGATAGATTTCTAGAAGCGGCGGTATTTCCTTGAACGGCAGCGGTTCGCGTAAAAGCCAGCGGTTGGAATAGAGCGAGACATGGTCGATCGACCTGGCCCCTTCGACTAGGATTCCCGCCAGCGGGATCTCGAACATCTCGCGGAACGGCGGATGCGGCTCATCGGGGAAGAAGCTCCATTTCCCCGTTTGCAGGGAAAAAGTCGAGATGGCGATGCGCCGGAGCTGGTAGATGCGGGCGAAGAAGATGTCATTTTTCTTGGCGAAATTGTGGTCGAGCAGCATGGCGCTGACCTGGTCGTCGGCAAACTGGTGCAGGCCGCTCAGGAAATTGTACTGCTCCTCGCTGATGAGGCCCATCAAATGCAGGATGACGGAAATCTTTTCGTCAAAGCGGGTGCTCGCGCCGTTGATCAATTTGCCGTTCTGGAAATAAAGGTTGATCTGAAAATCCCGGCAGGCGATTTCCAGACTGCCGGAAAGATTCTTCAGGTAGACCTGCTGCAGGAAAAAGGACAGCGGTTCCCTCCCGATCTGGTGCTCCATGGCTATCATTATGGCCCGCGGCTAAAATAAAATCAAATTGTATTATGGTGAATTTACGTAGGGGTTTGATTAATCAAACCCCCACACATATTTCAAATCCTTTTTTTGACATTGAATCAAAATCTGCTATCATACGCTCCCGGCCAGGCGAAATGAAAACCATCATCACTGCCGAACAGCTTTGCAAAAATTACGGGAAATTCACGGCCGTCGACCGTATCTCCTTCGCCATCGAGGAAGGCGAATGCTTCGGCTTCCTGGGGCCCAACGGCGCCGGCAAGACCACGACCGTGCGCATGATCCACTGCGTCTCGCCGGTCAGTTCGGGGACGCTGACCGTGCTGGGCATGGCCGCTTCCATCGACAACCGCGTCATCAAGAAGAACACCGGCGTCATCCCCCAGGAGATCAACCTCGACAACGACCTGACCGTGCGCGAGAACCTGCAGGTCTTCGCCCATTTTTTCGACATCCCCGGCCGCGAAGCGCAGCAACGCATCGACGAGCTGCTGAAGTTCGTCGAGCTCGAAAAAAAGCGCGACAGCAAGATCGACCAGCTCTCGACCGGCATGAAGCGCCGCCTGCTCATCGCCCGCGCCCTGCTCAACCAGCCGAGGCTCATCATCGCCGACGAGCCGACCACCGGCCTCGACCCGCAGGCGCGGCACCTGATCTGGCAGCGGCTGCGGCAGCTGAAGAGCCAGGGCGTCACCCTGATCCTGACCACGCAGTACATGGAGGAGGCCCAGCAGCTCTGCGACCGCATCGTGGTCATGCACCAGGGGCGGATATTGAAGGCCGGCATGCCTTCGCGGCTCATCGCCGAGGAGATCGGCCGCGAGGTCACCGAGATCCGCGCCGCGGCCGACCAGGACGGGAAGCTGCTGGCCGAGCTGGGCCCGCTGGCCCGCGGCCACGAGCGCGTCGGCGACTCGCTGTATTTCTACTGCGATGACGGCCGGCCGCTGATGAAAAAAGTGCTCGAACTCGATCTGCCCGACACCGTGCACCGGCCGGCATCGCTGGAAGACGTTTTCCTGAAGCTGACCGGCAGGAGCCTGATCGAATGAAATTCTCCTACCGCATCATCTACGTTTTCTGGCGCAACATGGTCTCCTACAAGCGCTTCGTACTGACGACCTTTATTGCCAGCTTGATCCAGCCGCTTTTCTACCTGATCACCTTCGGCATCGGCATGGGCGCCTACATCGGTTATTTCGGCGGCAAGCCCTATCTTTATTTCCTCGTCCCCGGCGTGCTGATCACCTCGGTGATGATGACCGCCAGCTTCGAGTGCATGTACGGCACGTTTGTCAAGATGGACCACGAAAAGCTCAACGACTCGCTGATCGCCACCCCGGTTTCGGCCGAGGACGCCATCGCCGGCGATGTCGCCTGGGGCGCCTTCCGCGGCGTGGTCAGCGGCGGGTTGATGATGATCGTCGCCATCTTCATGGGCATCCTGCCGGTGTCGCTGGCCAGCGTGCTGTTGCTGGTGCTGCTGATGGTCATCGTCGGCGTCCTCTTCGGCTCCCTGGCCATGGTCGTCACCTCGTTTGCCCCCAACTTCGACTTTTTCAATTATTATTCGGAACTGGTCATCACCCCCATGCTCTTCTTTTCCGGGGTCTTTTTCCCCTTGGACAAGTTCCCCGGCTGGATGAAGACCCTATCGCAGTTCATGCCCCTGACCCACGCCGTGGCCATCGCCCGGGCCATATTCAACGGCACCTATTCCACCAGCCTTATCTTCAATTTCTTGGTTATTTTCATCCTGGAAACGGCCGCCTTCCTCATCGGCGTCAAGCTGATGAAAAAGCGTTTGATCAAGTAGGAATTCCAATCACTACTAGGCAATCGAACTTCCATCCAAAAAGCATTGCCTAATTTAAAAAAACCCATGTTTCATTGACTTTTATAAAATGCCTATGCTACCATTAATTCATAGGCAGCGCCGGTTTTATCAGAAAACCGATACCAGCGAGGCCGCAATGACCCAGGCGGGGAAGAATGGCCAAGTTATGAACAAAAATAGCTTCCAAAAAAACCGGTCAGGAATTCGCTATATGCTGATTTTTGTTTTCCTGGCCGTGGTCATCATCACGGCCGGTTTCCTTTTTTACCGGAATTATAAGCTCCAATTCCGCTCCGAAACAGAGAGCCAGCTGACCGCCATCGTCGGGCAGAAAGTAAGCGACTTGGCCAATTGGCGCCGCGGCCGGTTGAACGACGCCCTGCTCTTCTTCCACAACGGCGTTTTTTCCGTCCTGGTGCGGCGCTATTTCGAAAATCCGGCCGATCTGAAAGCCCAAATCGAGATCCGCACATGGTTGAGCCATCTGCGCACCGCGCGGCAATATGACCGGCTCATGCTGCTGGACAACAGTTTTTTTAAGAAAATATCCATCCCCGCTGTCGAGGAGCGAAGCGTTTCCTTTGTTTCCCCAAGCTCGGCCGCGGACCTGCGCGCCGGGAAAGTGGCTTTTGAGGATTTCTACTGGAACGAGTCCACTAAAAAGATATATATAAAAATATTGATCCCGGTACTCGAAGGCTATAACGGCAACCTGCCGAAGGCGACCCTGGCCATGCGCATCGATCCCAACGATTATCTGTACCCCCTTATCCAGCGCTGGCCAACACCCAGCCGGACTGCCGAGACCCTGCTGGTCCGCCGCGAAGGCAGCGACATTCTCTATCTGAATGAACTCCGGTTTCAAAAAAACGCCGCCCTGAAGCTGCGTATCCCCCTGAGCGACAAAAACAATCCCGCTGTCATGGCGGTGCTGGGCCGGGAAGGGATCGTCGAAGGCCGGGACTACCGTGGCATGCCGGTGATCGCCGTCTTGCGCGCCATCCCCGACTCGCCCTGGTTCCTGGAGGCCCGCATCGATCGCGCCGAAGTGTTCGCGCCGCTAAAAGATCGGTTGCGCATGATCATCATTTTGGTCTTCGTTCTGCTCCTCGGCGCCGGCGCCGGACTGGCTCTGCTCTGGCGGCAGCAGGAGGCTCGCTTCTTCCGGGACAAATATAAGGCAACAGAAACGCTGCGGGAGAGCGAGGAAAGGTTTAAATTCATTTTTGACAATTCTGTTGACGGGATGCTCTTGATCAATCTGGAAAATCAAAAGATCAACAATGCCAATATCAGTATGTCGCAAATGCTTGGCTATAGCTTGGAAGAACTGCAGAAATTAGGGGCCGCGGATATCCATCCCAAAGAAGATATGCCCTATGTGGAAAAACAGATCGAGATGCAAGCGACCGACGGGCTTGCGCCTGCCAGAGATCTTCCAATGAGAAGAAAAGACGGAAGCGTCTTTTATGCCAATGTTCGCGGAGCCCCGATTATGTTATCGGGAAAAAAATATTTGCTGGGCGTCTTTAGAGACATCACCGAGCGCAAGCGGGTAGAATCGGCGCTGCGCGAGAGCGAGGAGCGGTTCCGCGTCCTTTCCGCTTCGGCCCAGGATGCCATCCTGATGATGGATGACCAGGGCCGGCTGACCTATTGGAACCCCGCCGCGGAAAGGATTTTTGGTCACATCAGCAACGAGGCCATCGGCCACAACCTGCATGACCTGATCGCCCCGCAACGCTATCACCAAGCCCTTCACGCCGCATTTCCGGAGTTCCAGCGCTCGGGCCAGGGAGCGGCCGTGGGCAAGACGCTTGAATTGCAGGGGCTGTGCAAGGACGGCCGGGAAATCACCGTGGCCCTGTCGCTGTCCGCGGTGCAGATCAAAGGCAGCTGGCATGCCGTGGGCATCCTGCGCGACATCAGCAAGCAAAAAACAGCCGAAAAAGAGCTGTACAATCTGCTCGATGAGCTGGAGCAGGCCAACAACCGGCTCGAGGCCGCCAACCAGAGGGCCAACCAGCTGGCCGTTGAGTCCCAGGCAGCCAACATCGCCAAGGGCCAGTTCCTGGCCAACATGAGCCACGAAATTCGCACGCCCATGAACGGCGTCATCGGCATGACAGAGCTGCTCTTGGGCACCGACCTCTCTGCGGAGCAGCGCCGCTTTGCCGAGACGGTGCGTTTGAGCGGCGAAGCCCTGCTGAGCGTCATCAACGACATCCTCGATTTTTCCAAGATCGAGGCCGACAAGCTGGAATTGGAGACCATCGATTTCGATTTGCGGGCAACTTTTGAGGACGCGGCGGAACTGCTGGCCCTGCGCGCCCACGAGAAAAACCTCGAATTTGTCTGCCGCGTCGACCCCGAAGTGCACACGTTCCTGAAGGGCGATCCCGGGCGCCTGCGCCAGATCCTGATCAACCTGGGCAGCAACGCCATCAAGTTCACGGCCCGGGGCGAGATCTTTATTGAGGTCAGGCTCGAATCGGAAAGCATGGAGCGGATAAAGCTCCGGGTTGAGGTGCGCGACACGGGCATCGGTATTCCCGCCGACAAGATCGGCCTGCTGTTCAGCGCCTTTCAGCAAGTGGACGCTTCGACCACGCGCCGTTTCGGCGGTACCGGGCTGGGGCTGGCCATTTCCAAGCGCCTGGTCGAAGCCATGGGCGGCGAAATCGGCATTGAAAGCGTCGAAGGCCGGGGATCGACCTTCTGGTTCACCGCTGTTTTCGGCAAACAGCCGCAACGCGACCGGGGCACTGGGACAGGCCAGGCCAAGATCAGCGGCGTGCGTATTTTGGTCGTCGACGACAATGCCACCAACCGCCTGGTTTTGAGCGAACAACTGGCTTCCTGGGAGGTGCGCCATACCGAAGCCGCAAGCGCCGCCCAGGCCCTTGACATGCTGCGAAAAGCCCGCGCCCAGAACGACCCCTTCCGCATCGTCATCGCGGATATGCAGATGCCCGAAATGGACGGCGAATCCCTGGGCAAATCGATAAAAGCCGATCCAAAATTGCGCGACACCCTGCTGGTGCTGATGACCTCCTTCGGCAGGCGCGGCGACGCCAAACGCCTTGAAGCCATCGGCTTCTCCGCTTACCTGACCAAGCCGGTCAAGCAGTCGCAATTGTACGATTGCCTGGCCACGATCATCGGCGCCGTTGCTCCCGAGGCCGGCACTGCGGAAGCTGCCCTGGTTACCCGCCACACCATCAGCGAGGCCCGCCGCCTCAAAGTGCGCATCCTGCTGGTCGAAGACAATCTCACCAACCAGCAGGTAGCCCTGGGCATTCTGGAAAAACTGGGTTTTCACAGCGACGCCGTGAGCAACGGCCGCGAAGCCATCCAGGCCCTGGAAACGGTTGCCTATGACCTCGTGTTCATGGATGTGCAGATGCCGGTCATGGACGGCTTCGAGGCCACCGCAGCCATTCGCTCAGGCCAAACAACAATCCCCAATTCAAAGATCCCCATTATCGCCATGACCGCCCATGCCATGAAGGGCGACCGCGAGCGCTGTCTCGAGGCGGGCATGGACGATTACATTCCCAAACCGATCGCGCCCCAAGCCATGGCCGCCGTTCTCGACAAGTGGCTCGATCAATCCCTGAAAGTGCCTGCCGCTGTCCCGGCCGCACCATCCGCACCCCTTGTTTTCGACCGCCGGGCTTTTGTGGACAGGCTGTCGGGCGACCTGGACCTGGTCAAGGAGATCACCGACGCTTTCCTGCAGGACATGCCCGAACAGATTCATATGCTTAAGCGCCACATCGGGCGTGGCAACGTCAAAGCGGCGGGATTGCAGGCCCACGCCATTAAAGGCGCGGCGGCCAATGTCGGCGGCCTGGCCTTGAGCGTTACGGCTATGGCTCTTGAGAAGGCGGCCCAGGCAAAGCGCCTTGACGAGGTCACCGCGCTATTGTCCGAACTGGAACGGCAATTTCACTTGCTGCAGGCGCTCATGCTGGAGAACGGACAATGAAAATTCTGATCGCCGAAGACGACTTGACCTCGCGGCGCATGCTGACCGCGATTTTAAAAAAATGGGGCTATGAGCCCGTGGCCACCGCGGATGGCAATACCGCCTGGGAAGCGCTGCAGCAGCCGGACGCCCCGAAGCTGGTCCTGCTCGATTGGAACATGCCGGGACTGGAAGGATTGGAAGTCTGTCGCCGCCTCAGAAAAAAAGAAACCGCCAACCCCAGTTATGTCATCCTGCTCACCGGACGCGGCGAAAAGGGCGACATCGTCAAGGGGCTGGAGGCGGGAGCCAACGACTACATCGCCAAACCCTATGACAATGCTGAATTGCAGGCCAGGATCAGGGTCGGCCAGCGCATGCTCGATCTGCAGTCGAGCCTCCTGGAAACGCAAACCGCCCTGGCCTACCAGGCGACCCACGATGCCCTGACCGGGCTTTACAACCGCCGCGCCATCCTGGACAGGCTTAACCAGGAGTTGTCACGGGCCCTGCGCCAGGGCAACAGCTTAAGTGTCGGCATGTGCGATATCGACCATTTCAAGAAAATCAACGACCGTCTGGGCCACCAGGCCGGGGACGACGTGCTGGTCGCCTTTTCCCGCTGCCTGGAGGCCAATTTGAGGGAATACGACTGCGTCGGCCGCTACGGCGGCGAAGAGTTCCTGATCATCGCCACCGGTTTGCCTGGACAGAGCGACGACGGGCTATACGAAAGGCTGCGTGAACAGGTGGCAGCCGCCGCGATCAAGACCAAGGCCGGAGATGTTGCCATTACCGTCAGCATCGGCACGGCAGCGGGAACAGGACAGAGCACCGTCGACCGCTTGATCGCCGCGGCCGACGCGGCGCTGTATCAGGCCAAAGCAGCGGGGAGAAACCGAGTAGTAAGTTCGGCGTTGGGAGTTCGGAGTGAAGAGTAAGAACGTTCGGAATGATGTAGGGGCGACCCTCGCGGTCGCCCTTTGTGTCAGATTTGTAGGGGCGACCCCCCTGTGGTGGCAGATCGATTCTATTCGCCAGAACAGGCGAATGATCGATGCTGCCTCGCGGTCGCCCTTTGTGTCAGATTCGTAGGGGCGACCGGCTGGTCGCCCTTTTCGAGATGCGGACAAAATGAATAACCAAAAACAAAAAAAGAATATCCAATTACCAATATCCAATTTCCAAATATTAGGGAGGCAACTGTTCGGCTATTCCGGACAGTTCAAAAAGAGGCTGACCGCGCTCAAGCGCATGGAATTGTCGGAGAGTCCGGGACAAAGCAATAAAAAGGAGAAGAGGCCATGAGCGACTCATACGAAGACACGAAGGCACGAAGGAAAAAAGAGATGCCCCATGCATAACGCGTTGGCCGTCTTCGAGAATTTCAATATACGCCGGATTTACGACGAGAAAACCGAGACCTGGTTTTTCTCTGTCGTGGATATTGTCCGGGCTTTAATTCAACAGCCGGATTATCAGACTGCCAGAAAGTATTGGAAGGTTTTAAAAGGACGCTTGGCTAAAGAGGGGAGTGAACTGGTAACAAACTGTTACCAGTTGAAAATGATCGCCGATGACGGCAAAATGAGGCGCACCGATGCGGCCAACCCCGAAACACTGCTTCGCCTCATCCAGTCTGTGCCCAGCCCCAAGGCCGAACCGATCAAACTCTGGCTGGCCAAGGTGGGTTACGAACGACTCCAGGACATGTCGGACCCGGCCCGGTCGCTCGATCGGGCCCGCGCCTACTGGCAACAGCATGGCCGCAGTGAAAAATGGATCCAGCAGCGGATGATGGGACAGGAAACCCGCAACAAGCTCACCGACTATTGGCAGGGCCACGAGATTAAGGGCGAGGACGAGTATGCCATCCTGACCAATATCATCCATCAGGAATGGTCGGACCTGACGGTTAAAGATCACAAGAAAACCAAAGGTTTAAAGACCCAAAACCTGCGTGACCACATGAGCGAAGCGGAGCTCATTTTTACCGCGCTGGCCGAACTCTCGACCCGTCAGATAGAGACCGGCGGCGGGGTTGCCAGAAAAGCACGGCTGGACCTGGAAAATAAGACCGGGAGAAGCGTGGTGACCGGCGAGAATTTTCTGCCGCCGGGGACCAGGAAGAAACGTTTGAAGGGGAAGGTGTCATGAGCGACACAAAGCATAATCCGCAGCGGACGCCCTTTTCAACGTTCGAAGTTCGAGGTTATAAGTTCGAGGTTATAAGAGAAGAATGAAGAGAAATAAAGAAAGAAAATTGCAATTGCGTAGGGGCGACCGGCTGGTCGCCCTTTGTGTCAGATTTGTAGGGGCGGTTCGCGAACCGCCCTTACACAAACTGTTATCGAGATACGGACAAAATGAATAACCGAAAACAAATAAGAAAAAAACAATATCCAATAACCAATATCCAATATCCAATTTCCAAGGTTCAGAAAAGAACCCTTTCCTCTTCTTCTTATTTGAAATTTGGATATTGGGTGTTGGATATTGGATATTCTTCTGATTCAGAAAAACAATATCCAATTTCCAAAGTTCAGAAAAGAACCCTTTTCTCTTCTTCTTATTTGAAATTTGGTTATTGGGTGTTGGATATTGGATATTCTTCTGATTCAGAAAAACAATATCCAATAACCAAATATCCGGGAGGCAAAAAAGAATAGACAATGATGAAGGAAAAGACATTTGACCTGCAGGAGCGTTTAATTGACTTTGCGGTGAAGATAATTAGACTTTCTGACACGATACCGGAAAACAAAGCGGGCAAACATATCTGTTCGCAAGTATTACGAAGTGGCACCTCTCCGGCCGCAAACTATGGAGAAGCACAGAGCGCAGAATCAAAAGCCGATTTTATTCACAAG
Organism: Candidatus Aminicenantes bacterium; assembly: GCA_026393795.1. Taxonomy (NCBI): domain Bacteria; phylum Candidatus Aminicenantota; species Candidatus Aminicenantota bacterium. Next base: position 18,521 of record JAPKZL010000164.1, read on the forward strand.
CTGAAAATCGCACTGAAAGAACTGCGTGAAACTGAGATTTGGCTGAAGATCATTATCCGGGCGGAACTAGTCACGCCGCCAGAGCAGCTCTTTTCACTTCTGCAGGAAACGGATGAATTGATTGCAATACTGTTTAAGAGCGTTGCGACAGCAAAAAAAAACAAAGAAAAAGATGAATAACCAAAATCCAAAAAGAGAAAAACAATATCCAATTTCCAAGGTTCAGAAAAGAACCCTTTTCTCTTCTTCTTATTTGAAATTTGGTTATTGGGTGTTGGATATTGGATATTCTTCTGATTCAGAAAAACAATATCCAATAACCAATAACCAATATCCAATATCCAAGGTTCAGAGAAGAACCCTTTCCTCTTTGTCTATCGGATATTCTTCTTTTTCTTCTTCTTATTTGAAATTTGGTTATTGGGTGTTGGATATTGGATATTCTTCTTCCTCTTATTTGGACATTGGTGGTTGGGTGTTGGATATTGGATATTCTTCTTCCTCTTATTTGGATATTGGATATTCTTCTTCCTCTTATTTGAACTAGGAGCTGCTCAATGAAAGATAAAGAGCCGACAGAAGAACTTGTGGTCGTCGATATCAGCCGCTACAAGAAAATCAAAAACGCCTTGAAAGACAGTGAAGTCCGCTATCGCTCTCTCTTTGAAAACATGCCGATCGGGATCTTCCGCTTCAGCGCCGACGGCAAGATCCTCGACGCCAACCCGGCCTTGCAAAAGATCCTTGGTTATGCAGCATCAGCTGAACTTGAGCGGAAGAACCCGGGGAAAAATGACAAAAATCTCCTGAAAATATTAAGTGAATTCTGCGCTAAAATAGAGAGCCAAAATGAGTTCAGGAGCTTTGATCTGACTTGGCGGAAAAAGGACAATACGCCGCTCTCAATCCGCGTGAATGCCAGGATGGTCAGTGCCGGTGCCAACAACGTCCTTTTTTGTGAAGGCACGGTCGAGGACATCAGCGAGCGCAAGCAGGCGGAGGAGGCATTGGCACGGCAGAACGATGCATTGTCAAAACTCAACCAATTTTCCATCGAATTGTCAATGCTGTCATCGGCGGATAATCTCGAAGCGTTCATTACCAAACGGATCAAGGAATTTACCGGCGCCGTGGCGGCGATATTTTCCGAATACAATCCGGAAAGCCGAACCACAACGCCCCAACATATAGAAATGGAGCCAAGGTTGCTCGGAAAAGTCGTTGGCCTGCTCAGCAAACAAGTGGAGAGAATCCATTCTGTTGTAAGCGATGAGATGTACCGAGAGATAACCACAGAAATTATTGGTATACGAAAGACCTTGCATGAAGCGAGCTTCGGGGCTGTTTCGCGTCCGGCGGGAGCTGCGATACAGGCATTGCTCAAGGTTGACCGGTTCATCGGAGTAGCCTACCTCATCGATGGTGAGCTATACGGTACGTCTTTGCTCGCGATGAGAAAGGGTCAACCCGATCTGCCGAAGGAAATATTAGAGAACTTCAGTTTTTTGGCAGCGGTGTCCTTGAAACGCAAACAGGCGGAGTCCCAAAGGGAGGCTGCGCTCGAGGCGTTACGCGAGAGCGAGGAAAAGTTCCGTTCGATATTCAACAACATTGTTGACCTCTATTACCAGACCGACATGCAGGGGCTCATCACCAATCTCTCCCCCTCCTGTTTCGTTCTTTCCGGTTGGAAGCCTGAAGAGCTGATTGGGTGCCAGGTCCTCGATTTTTACACCGACAGGAAACAGCGAAAGGCCCTCCTGAAGAAACTCCTCCGCGAGGACGCGGTTTCCGACTACGAAATCACCCTGCTGCATCGGGATGGAAAACATATTGCGGTTTCGGTCTCCAGCCATCTGATAAGGAACGAGCAAGGGAACCCCAAATACGTGGAAGGTATTATCCGCGACATCAGCGAGCGCAAGCGGGCGGAGTCCCAAAGGGAGGCTGCGCTCGAGGCGTTACGCGAGAGCGAGGAAAAGTTCCGTTCGATATTCAACAACATT
>JAPKZL010000165.1 GCA_026393795.1 Candidatus Aminicenantes bacterium
GCCCATTACGATTTCCAGGAAAACAAGGTCCGCCGTTCCATTTTGCTCGACTCCCGCGCCGACATCCTGGTGCACGGCAGCGGCGAAAAGCAGATCGCGGCCAACGCCAGGCAGGCGCGCGACGGCGAGCGGGTCGTTGACATCGATATTCCCGGGACGGCCAAGGTCTGGAGCCGCTTGCCGGCTGAAAAAAACTGCCTGGAGCTTCCCGGCAGCGAGGAGGTCCAGGCCAACCCGGCGCGATTGCTGGCCAGCCAGATGCTGGCCGACCGCGCTGCCGGCGAAGGTCGGTCCCTGGCCCAGAAAGCCGCCAACCGCTGGGTGGTGCAGAACCCGGCCCAGGCATACGGGCGCCACGACCTGGATTTCATCTACGGCCTCCCGTACCGGCGCCGACACCTGAGCGCGGAGGAATATACCCCGGCGCTGCAGATGAACCTCTTTTCCGTGACCGCGCACCGGGGCTGCGCCGGAGGCTGCGCATTCTGTTCGATCCACTCCAGCGAGGGCAAGCGCATCGTCTCGCGCTCGCCCGACTCCATCCTGCGCGAGATCGCCTCCCTGGCCGCCCATCCGCGCTGGCAAGGGGTGGTCAGCGATGTCGGCGGGGCGACGGCCGAGATGTACGGCGCCGATTGCGCCGTGGACGGCTGTTCCCGGCTTTCCTGCTTGCAGCCGCGTCCCTGCCGGAATTTCGCCCCCGGCGAGCCCTTCCGCCAGCTGCTGAAGCGCTGCCGGGAGCTGAAGGGGATAAAAAAAATATTCCTGGGTTCGGGCGTCCGCTACGACCTGCTCTTAAAAAATCCGGAGCTGCTTGAAGAGATCATGCGCCATCACTGCGGACGTTTTTTGCGCATCGCCCCCGAGCACACCGAAAACGAGGTCCTGGATCTGCTGGGCAAGCCGCATTTCGCGGTCCTGGAGGAATTCGTGGCCCTGTTCCGCCGCTTGAACGGCAAGTTGCCGCGCAAGATAGAGCTGGCTCCCTATCTGATGATCGGCCATCCCGGCGAAAGCGCGGCCATGGCGCCGCTCATGAAGAAAAAACTTTCCGCCCTGGGACTGAATACACGCGAGGTGCAGATCTTCACCCCGACGCCCGGCACGCTCTCCACGGCCATGTATCATTCCGGACTGTCTCCGGCGGGAAAGACGCTGGCGGTTGAAAAGGACGTGCGCGCCCTGCAGCTGCGCAAGCTCATGCTGACCGGGGATTAAGCGCGAAAAAACACCCGCGGCCGGGTTTGCTTTTAAAAAACAAATGCGCTACAATCCCCCCTTACGTAACCGCTAAGGAGATCCGCGATGAGCCGTGGCCCCGATAGTCCGCATGATCGCCGGGTGTTGGCCGACCGGGTATTGGAAAGAACAGGCGTCGACGTCGCCCGCTGCTACCAGTGCGGCAAATGCTCCGCCGGCTGCCCGCTGGCCGCGGACATGGATTTTCCCCCCAGCCAGATCATGCACCTGCTGCAGCTGGCCGACTTCCCCGAGTTCGCCGAACTGGCGCTGCGCTCGCATACCATCTGGCTCTGCCTGACCTGCGAGTTGTGCTTTTGCCGCTGCCCGATGGAACTCGACATCCCCAAGCTGATGGACGCCCTGCGCTACGAGTCGCGTGCGCAGAAGAAGGTAAACCCCAAAGCAAGGGATATCATCGCCTTCCATCGCGCCTTTCTCGACTCGGTGCGTTACACCGGCCGCCTGTTCGAGATGGGGCAGGTGGTCGACTACAAGCTGCGCAGCGGCCACTTCCTGCAGGACATGCTGCAGGCGCCGTGGATGTTTTTCGCCGGCAAGCTGCACCTGCTCCCCGAGCGCGTCCGCGACCGCCGGCTGCTGAAGCGGATGTTCGCCAAGACCCTGAAGGCCAAAGAGAGCCGCCCATGAAAACCGGATTCTATCCAGGTTGCTCGATGAAGGGCTCGGCGCGCGAGTATAGCGAATCGCTGCTGGCCGTAGCCAGATTGCTTGGCCGGGAACTTCCTGAAGTTCCGGACTGGAACTGCTGCGGCGCCACCGCCGCCCACAACCTCGACCGCGACCTGGCCCTGGCCCTGCCGGCGCGCATCCTCGCCGCCGCCGAAAAGGCGGGCATGGACGAGGTGCTCGTCCCCTGTGCCGCCTGCTACAGCCGCCTGAGCGTCACCCGCCACGAACTACTGGAAGACGATGCGCTGCGGGCGAGGATCTCGGGCCTGATCGAAGCCGACTACCGCGGTACGGCCAGGGTGATCAACATCCTGGAATGGCTGGCCGGCGTCGACGGCCTGGAGGGGCTGATCAAGACCCCCTTCGCTCGCAAGGTGGCCTGCTATTACGGCTGCCTGCTGGTGCGGCCGGCCGGGATCGTCAAGTTCGACCGCCCCGAGGAGCCGCAGTCGATGGACCGGCTGATGAAACGCATCGGCGCCGAGCCCCTGGATTGGGCCTTCAAAACCGAATGCTGCGGGGCCGGCTTTTCCGTCTCGCGCACCGACCTGGTGGCCAGGCTGAGCGGCCTCATCCTCGAAGACGCTGTCAGCCGCGGCGCCGAAGCGGTAATCGTCGCCTGCCCCATGTGCCACCTCAACCTCGACCTGCGCCGCCCGAACATCGAGAAGAGCAGCCATAAAAAAATCGCCATTCCGGTCATCTATGTCACCCAAGCCATCGGCCTGGCGCTGGGCATCGCGCCGAAAAAGCTCGGGCTGCAGCGCCACAAGGTGGCGGTGAAGTTTGCCGCTGCTCCCTCGTCAGGGACTTTGAAAGATGCGGACCCCTCCGCGGGGATCTCGAAGTCCGGGGAGGTGTGACATGGCGCGCATCGGCGTCTTCATCTGCCACTGCGGCGAGAACATCAGCGCTACGGTCGATGTCGCCAAGGTCGCCGCCGTTGCGGCCAAGATCCCCGGCGTGGTCCACAGCGTCGACTACAAGTACATGTGCTCCGATCCCGGCCAGCAGATGGTGCGGAACGCCATCAGGGAGAAGAATCTGACCGGGGTGGTGGTGGCCGCCTGCTCGCCGCGCATGCACGAGCCCACCTTCCGCCGCGCCTGCGCCGAAGCCGGCCTCAACCCCTTCCTCTGCGAGATGGCCAACATCCGCGAGCATTGCTCCTGGGTGCACGAAAAGGGCGACGCCGCCACCGACAAGGCCATCGACATCGTGCGCACCCTGGTGGCCAAGGTGAAGAAGAACAAGGCGCTGCTGCCGATCAAGGTGCCGGTGACCAAGACGGCGCTGGTGTTGGGCGGCGGCATCGCCGGCATTCAGGCCAGTCTGGACATCGCCAACTCGGGCCATAAGGTGCTCCTGGTCGAAAAGGGGCCTTCGATCGGCGGCCACATGTCGCAGCTGTCGGAAACGTTTCCCACCCTTGACTGCTCGCAGTGCATCCTCACCCCGCGCATGGTCGAGGTAGCCCAGCACCCCAACATCACCCTGTATTCGTACGCGGAGCTGGAAAGCCTGGACGGCTTCATCGGCAACTTCAAGGCGCGCATCCGCAAAAAAGCGCGCAGCCTCGACGAAAAGCTCTGCACCGGCTGCGGCCTCTGCTGCCAGAAATGCCCGATCAAGAAGATCGCCAGCGAATTCGACGCCGGCATGGGCATGCGTTCCGCCATCTATGTTCCCTTCCCGCAGGCGGTTCCCAACAAGCCGGTCATCGACCGCGAGCACTGCACCTATTATCTGAAAGGCAAATGCCGCCTCTGCGAAAAGGTCTGCCCCACCCAGGCCATCCGCTTCGACCAGGCCGACGAGATCGTGGAAGCCGAGGTCGGGGCCGTGGTGCTGGCCACGGGCTTCGATATCAAGCACGGCGATTTTTTTCCGGAATACGGCTACGGCAAGTACAAGGACGTCATCGACGGCCTGCAGTTCGAGCGCCTGGCCTCGGCATCGGGCCCGACATTGGGCGAAATGCGCCGCCCCTCCGACGGCAAGGTGCCCGAGACGGTGGTCTTCGTCGCCTGCGCCGGTTCGCGCGACCCGGCCAAGGGCATCGAGTACTGTTCGAAGATCTGCTGCATGTACACGGCCAAGCACGCCATGCTCTACCGCCACAAGGTGCACCACGGCAAGCCCTATGTCTTTTACATGGACATCAGGGCCGGCGGCAAGATGTACGAGGAGTTCGTGCGCCGGGCCATTGAAGAAGACGGGGTGCAGTACATCCGCGGCCGCGTTTCGCGCATCTACGAGCGCGGCGGCAAATTGGTCGTCAAGGGCGCCGACACCCTGCTCGGAGCCAGGCCGATCGAGATCGAAGCCGATATGGTGGTGCTGGCCACGGCCGGGGTAGCCAACGCTGGGGCCGAGGCCCTGGCCCAGAAGGTCCACGTCAGCTACGACGCGCACCATTTCTATTCCGAGGCCCATCCCAAGCTGAGGCCGGTGGAGACCAACACCGCCGGCGTTTTCCTGGCCGGCGCCTGCCAGGCGCCCAAGGACATTCCCGAAGCGGTCGCCCAGGCTTCGGGAGCCGCCGCCAAGGTCGCCGCCTTGTTCTCCCAGGACGAGCTGGTCCGCGAGCCGCTGATCGCCGTGGTCGACCGCCAGGCGCCGCCGCTCTACTCGACCTGCACCGGCTGCTTCCTCTGCCAGACCTCCTGCCCCTACCAGGCCATCGAAAAAGAGGAGATCCGCGGCCGCGACGGCCAGTTGATCAAGACCGTGGCCAAGGTCAATCCCGGCCTTTGCCAGGGCTGCGGAACCTGCGTGGCCTTGTGCCGTTCCAAATCGATCGATATCCAGGGCTTCTCCCACGAACAGGTCTTTGCCGAAGTCCTGGCCCTGCTGAACCGAGGTGAGAGCGATGTCTGATTTCAAGCCCAGGATCGTGGCCTTCGTCTGCAACTGGTGCACCTACGCCGGCGCCGACCTGACCGGGACCAGCCGCATGAAGTATTCGCCCCAGGTGACCATCATCCGCTTCCCCTGCACCGGGCGCATCGATTTCATGCTGCTGCTGAAGGCCTTCGCCAACGGCGCCGACGGCATCATCGTTTCCGGCTGCCATCCCAACGACTGCCATTACAGCAGCGGCAATTTTCATGCCCGCCGGCGCTGGATCGTCTTCCGCGCCCTGCTCGATTTTCTCGGCATCGATGTCCGCCGGGTGCAGTTCTCCTGGGTGTCGGCCGCCGAGGGCGCCAAGTGGGCGCAACTGGTCAACGCCACCTCGGAAAGCATCCGCCAGCTGGGGCCGTTCAGCGGCTTCCACCGGCTGCGCGGCCTGGGCGTGGAGTAGGGGGCGGCATGGAAACGCTGGCGAACATAGCGCGGGAATTGCTGGCCGCCGGGACGGTCCAGACGGTGATCGGCTACGGGCATGGCAGCGGCGAAGCGGCGCTGACGCGCACGCATACGCAGACGCAGGCTCGGGCGGTCTTCATCCGCGACGTTGCCAAGGCCGGCTCCTTGATCTTCGATGCGTCCTGCCAACAGAACTTGGCGGTCTATCTCATGAAGCCCGAAGTGCGCCGGCTGGGCAAGGCGGCGCTGGTCGCCACACCGGCAGCGCTGCGCACCATCCTGCAGCTGGCGGCCGAAAACCAGGTCAGCGACCACGACCTTTTGGCCCTGGCCGTGAATGGGCAGGGAGAGGTGGCTCTGTTGGCGACGCTGGCGGCCATCGAAGCCCATGTGGCCGCCCTGGACAACGATCTAAAGCCCGGCGAAATAGCCGAGCTGCAGAAATATGCGGCGCTGGACCTGGAGCAGCGCCGGCAATTCTGGGAGGAGCAGTTCTCGCGCTGCCTCAAGTGCTACGCCTGCCGGGGCGCCTGCCCGCTGTGCTATTGCAGCCGCTGCACGGTCGAGTGCAACCAGCCGCAATGGATCCCGGTGCCGGCGCACGACCTGGGCAACCTGGAGTGGAACGTCATGCGCGCCATGCACCTGGCCGGCCGCTGCGTCAATTGCGGTGACTGCAGCCGCGCCTGCCCGGTGGGCATCCCGCTGCACCTGCTGAACCAGAAGCTGATCAGCGAAGTCCTGGACAATTTCGATTCCCGCAGCGGCATGGCCGCCAAGGCCGACAACGCCATGTCGACTTTCAAGCCCGACGATCCCGAAGATTTCATCAGGTGACAGCCATGGAAAGCGATAAAAAGCTGATCGGCCGCTCCGAACTGGAGAAACTGTTTTCCCAATGGCAGAGCCAGGGCACGCGCATCCTGGCCCCGAAAAAAAACAACGACACGATTGATTTCGCCTTGGTGACCACCCTCGCCGAAGTCAGCCTCGACCAGGTGCAGACCGTGCAGTCGGCCAAAACGTCCGTTTTCCCGAGGGTCGAGGAGCTGTTTTCGTTCACGAGCCGGGACGGTCGGGTCGTAATCCGCGAACGCGACCGCAACGCCCTGCCCGCTACCGTGCTGTTCGGGGTGCGTCCCTGCGATGCTGCCGCCTTCGCCGCGTTGAAAGCCATCTTCACCTGGGATTCCCCCGATGACCTGTTCTCGGCGCGGATGGAAAAAATGACCGTGATCGCCGTCTCCTGCGCACGCGCCGATGCGTACTGTTTTTGCACCTCCGTGGGCGGCGGTCCCGGGGCCACGGCCGGCAGCGACATGCTGCTGACCGAGACGGGTCCCGGCGAGTACCTGGCCGAGATCGTTTCAGAAAAAGGGCTCATGGCTGTTGGTGAAACCTCGGGGCTGAGGCCGTGCCCCGCCAACGTGAACAAGGAAGCCCATCTGGCCAAGTTGGAACCGGCTTTCGCCCGGGAAAAAGTCGCTCCCGCCCTGGCGCGACTTTTCGACGACGCCGCTTTCTGGGCCGAGCAGTCGCTGCGCTGCCTGGGCTGCGGCGCCTGCGCCTACGTCTGCCCGACCTGCGCTTGCTTCGACATCCAGGACGAGGGCGGCGGCTCGGGCCAGCGGCTGCGCTGCTGGGACTCCTGCGGCTTCGGCCTCTTCACCTTGCACACCTCCGGCCACAATCCGCGGCCCGTCCAGAGCCAACGCTGGCGCCAGCGCCTGATGCACAAGTTTGCCTACATGCCGGAGCGCCAGCAGGTCCTGGGCTGCGTGGGCTGCGGCCGCTGTTCGCGCGCCTGTCCGGTCGACATGAACATTCTCGAGCATGTGCGCTCCATCACGGAGGCGAAACCATGAGCATGGCCGGCATTTTCAAGCCCTACCTGATGAAAATCGAGCACATCATAGACGAAACGCCCGATGTCAAAACCATGCGCCTGGCCTTTGCCGATGAGCAGGAAGGGCGGAACTTCGCCTTCCGCACCGGCCAGTTCGGCGAGTACTCGGTCTTCGGCGAGGGCGAGTGCACCTTCTGCATTGCCTCGCCGCCGACGCGCCGGGGCTACATCGAGTGCACCTTCCGCAAGATGGGGCGGGTCACCTCATCCCTGGCCGGCCTCGAACCCGGGGAGACGATCGGTTTCCGCGGGCCCTACGGCAACATCTTTCCCATCCATGAATGGGAGAAGAAAAACCTGCTGTTTATCGCCGGCGGCATCGCCCTACCTCCCATGCGCAGCGTCATTTGGAACGTCCTGGACCTGCGCGACCGCTACAAGGACATCACTATCGTCTATGGGGCGCGCACGGTGGCCGACTTGGTCTACAAGCGCGAATTGACCGAATGGGCCGGGCGCGCGGACGTCAAGGTGATCACCACCGTCGACCCCGGCGGCGAGACGGAGGACTGGAAAGGCGAGATCGGCTTCGTGCCGACGGTGCTCGACAAGGCTGCCCCCGCTATCGCGAGCCGCGACACCGTGGCCGTGGTCTGCGGCCCGCCGGTTATGATCAAATTCACTTTTCCGGTGCTGACCAAGCTGGGCTTCAAGCCGGAAGCGATCTTCACCACCCTGGAGAACCGCATGAAGTGCGGGGTGGGCAAGTGCGGCCGCTGCAACGTCGGCAAGTACTTCGTCTGCAAGGACGGGCCGGTGTTCACCTTGGCGCAGCTGAAGGATATGCCGCAGGAGTACTAATAGACCTCGGCGTACGGTGTACGGCAAACGGTTTACGGTAAAAGCCAAAAATTCAGCATTAAAATGCTGTCTTGAACGAAAGTTGAGATAGTTTCAGACGTAGTTGATGTTTAAAGATCGATTTGTTCTCTTGCCGTACACCGTCAACCGTCAGCCGTAAATCGAGTTCAAAAAGATGCTATAGATCCAGTCTGATCGGTAGGGTTACTGAAGTGATCTCGTCCCAATGCAACTGGCGCTGGATGGCGAAAGCCGTCTCGTTGTGCAGCATCTTGTGGTAGAACTTTTCGTGGCGGAAGGTCAGCTTGCCGGTGAACACGGTCGAGCGGTGGAACTCGGCCTTGATGTCCTTGCACAGCTGGGTGGCGGTTTCGACCACGTCGGTACCCACGGCGAAGCGATAGTCGGCGGCGAAACCCAGGCTGCGGGCCAAGTCGACGTATTTTTGCAGGGTTGCCTTGACCGATTCCTCCAGGTTCTTCATCTCCTCGGCCCCTTTGAAACTGCCGGAATCAACCACGGCCACCGAGGTGAAGATGAAGTTCTTGTACAGGTTGGGGAAGTTGCGGATCACCGACAGGATCGTGTGCGCCCCGAAGCCGCTGTAGTCGCTGACCAGCTGGATGGCGGTCATCTCCCGGGGATTGACCGGGTCCATGTTGGCCTTGCGGTTGGTGGATATGTCTATAAGCAGCTCGTCGAGCTTGCGCACCGCCTTTTTCACGTTGTTGTAATGGCGGCGGATGAGGTAGCAGAGGATGACGAACGCGGTCGTGATCAGCAGCGTCATCCAGCCGCCCTCGCGGAATTTTTCATAGCTGGTGATGATCAGGATGGTGAAGCAGAGGACGAAGCCGGTCATGTGCACGGGCAAATGTTTTTTCCAATAAACTTCCCTTTTGCGGTTTTTTATGAAATAGGTGGACATGCCGATCTCCGATATGGAAAAGGTCATGAAAACGTTGATCGCATACATGACCACCAGGTTGGATATCTTGCCCCCGGTGTAGAGCAGCAGGAAAATGGAGGCCCCGCCCATGAGCAGGACGCCGTTCTGCATGGTCAGCCGCTCCGACAGCGCGGCGAAGCGGTGCGGGAACCAGGAGTCGATGGCCATGTTGGCCTTCACCCGCGGACCGTCGAT
>JAPKZL010000166.1 GCA_026393795.1 Candidatus Aminicenantes bacterium
CTTCTTTATCCAGGCCGGTTTGACCGTGTCGGGACCGGGCTTGCTCAGGGCGATGAGCACGTCGGCGCCGGTCATGGCTTTTTCGATGTCATCGACGCGGCCGGGGTTGGTCTTCTGGCACAGCTCCCACTTGCGGTAAAAAGCGGGGTCGGCCTTGATGTCGTCGCGGCCGAGGTGCAAGCTTCCGGTGGTGTCGAACATGATCATCTTGGCCGGGTCGCCGCCGGCTTGGATGATCAAGCGGGCAATGGTGGTGTTGGAGGCGCCGGCGCCGTAGAAGACGATGCGCACGTTCTTCAGTTCCTTGCCCACCACGCGCAGGGCGTTGATCAGCCCGGCCAGGGTCACCGAGCCCGTCCCCTGCGCGTCGTCATGCCAGACCGGGATGTTGCACGCCTCGCGCAGGGTGTCCAGGACCTTGTAGCAGTTGGGCTGGGAGATATCTTCCAGATTGACGGCGCCGAAGCTGGGTTCGGCCATCTTGACGAAGTCGATGATCTTGTCGGGGTCGTGCTTGCCCTTGTCGTTGTAGCTGTTCACGCACAGGGCCACGCCGTCGACGCCGCCGAGGTATTTCATCAAAAAGGCCTTGCCTTCCATGACCCCCAGGCCGCCGGAAGGAGTGCAATCGCCATCGCCCAGGACGCGCGTCGAGTCGGAAACGACGGCCACAAAGTTGCCGCGGTTAGTGAGCTCGAAGGAGGTGTCGTTGTCGTCGCGGATGGTGGTCGAGACCTTGGAGACGCCGGGGGTGTACCAGACGTTGAACCAGTTGAAGCCGTAGACCCCGGCCTTGGGCATGGTGGCGATCTTGCCGCCGTAGAACTTGTGGCTGGTTAGGGCCAGCTCCTTCAGGAAGAGGGTCTTGGCCTTGGCCAGCTGCTCCTGGGTGAAATTGTCGGGGAACAGTTCGTTCAGGTTGGATAGTTTCAGATCGGGCTTTTTCATCGGAACCTCCTTATGTTGTTAACGCATAAATTATTCATTAAGCAGAAGAGTAACTTTAATGAGTTTTTTTTAAATAGTCAAGGATGAAATATTTTTTGTGGCGGCGGTTCAGGCTGTCACCCGCCGCCCCCCGCAGGGGGACCCTGCGGGCCCCAGCGTACGAAGCCGTCGCGGGCCAGCATGGCAAAGAACTTGGCCAGACGAAGCTCAAGCCCTTCCGCCCCGCCGGCTTGCTCTTTTTTCATGGCTGCGCCGATGGCCAGGATGGTGCGCGAGCCGTCGGCCGCAAGCCAGGCGGCGCTGCCCAGCCCGTCGAGGTGAATATGAAAATCCTGGCTGCGCCCCAGCCAGCCGATGATTTTTTTCAATAGTTTGTTCTTTGTCTTTTCCTTGATCAGATAGACTTGACCTTTTTCGTCAGTTCCCGATGGGCAGTTCTGAATCGGCACGTAATCCAAAATATTGTCTTTTTTTTCCATATCTATGTAGGGGCGACCGGCCGGTCGCCCCTACCCTGTTATTTTCTTAAACCGTACGTCGTACGCCGTATGCCGATTTCCTATCCATGCCGCTTCGCCTGCGGCTCAGCAACATGGATAGTCCCATGTAAGCTTCGCCTGCGGCTCAGCAACATGGGACTACATGACAGCCGGCGCGGCCGCTTCGTTGGGATCGCCGGCATTGCCCAGGGGCAGCTTGACCAGCAGGTAACCTAAGGCGAAGAAAACCAGGACGCTGACCAGATAACTGGGATGCTGGCCGAGCATGGGCACGCGGCCGTCATTGAAAAAGGCGATGGCGGCGAATACCAGCCCGATCAGCGCCTCGCCGGCGATCAGCCCCGAAGCCAGCAATACGCCGCGGTTCTCGATGCGCGACTTCTGGTTGTCGTTGTACTTGCGGCGGGCGATGATGGCGTCGACGACCCAGCGGATGATGCCGCCGACAAAGATG
>JAPKZL010000167.1 GCA_026393795.1 Candidatus Aminicenantes bacterium
GTCCAAGAAGGAAAATGCCACTGGGGAAGAGATTATCATCGACAATCGGGATGCGGGGTTTGCCATCGAAATGGGGGAATGGGGCACCTGTTACGGCCAGGAGTGCCAAGGTACGCCCTACGGTCCCGATTTTTATTTCGCCGCCCCGCGCGAAATGGGGGACCCGACGGTTCATCACCGTGCACGTTTTACCCCCACCATCAATAAAACCGGCGATTACGAGGTCTTCTTATGGTGGCCCAGTGGGAATGACCGCGCCACCGCCGCCCCGGTGATCATCAACCACGAGGGTGGTTCCACCAACCTCACCCTCAACCTGAGGCAAAATGGAAATGGCTGGACTTCGCTTGGAGTGTTCCATTTCGTCAAGGGTTCTGCAGGCAACCTGGTGCTGGAAGACACCGACACCGGCTTTGCCAATGCCGACGCGGTGCGTTTTCTGGGGGTCGAATAAGGTTCAGTAGGACTCGCCGCTCGCCCGGCAATCTGCCGGCGCTTGGGTTTTGGTCGTTTCATTGCGGGTTAGAACCTCATCCAGAAGTTCAGATACAATGTGGACGATTTCACACCCTTGACATTTGGAACGATTTTTCACAAAATGCGCCCATGGGAAAAATTGATCTGGCTGTAAGTCCGCACCGACGTTGGAAAACGCTCGGCAGCTTGTTTTGGCCCCTCGTTTTTTTTGCTCTGGCAATGGGGATTGCCCTTTTTCTCCAGTTGCGTGATCAGGCCTTCTCCTTTACGATTAAAAATCATTTTTTTCGCCCCGAGATCGGACCGCTCCTTCTGGCAGCCGTCATCATTTTTATACTTTTAATCGTTGTCTGGATTCTCATCAGCCATATCTGGACGAAAAACAGCCGGCTTGACCTTAAAGAGGTTTTGGCGCTAGATTTCCCGACCTACATGCCCATCGCCTGGCTGCTGCTCGCGCCGCTGGCGCTGAACCATTACTTGACCCGGGATGACCTCGCGCAGCGGCTCGCTCTCTTCGCCATGGCCGTCGTTGCCGCCGTTCTCTATCTCAAGGCTGTCCGCGTCGTCCAGGCGGACAGGCAGAAAAAATCAAGATGGGGGAACTATCTCGATGGGTTCCTGGCCTGGCCGCTGCGCCGGCGGTTGATCGTTCTGACCGTTGCCGCCATCCTGCTGACCAACGGCGGCGTGCGGCTCATGACCGGCCAGGGGAAGTCCTTCGGCGGCGATGAACCGCATTACCTGCTGATCGCGCACAGCCTGATCAAGGACGGCGACCTGGATCTTGCCAACAATTACAAAAACGGGGACTTCAAAGCCTTCATGCCGCCGCAGGTCACCAACCTCCCGCCGCACACGGCGCCGGCGAGAAAACCGGGTGTCCTCTATTCTTTCCATTCTCCGGGAATAGCGATCCTGCTCCTGCCATTTTATGCGCTGGGGCTGGCATTGGGGAAAGGCATGCTGGTTTTCCTGGTTCGCTTCGGCATGAGCCTGGTCGGCGCTTTTCTCGGAATTCAACTCTATCTCTATGCGCGTGAGACCTGGAAGCGGGAGAGGCTGGCCCTTGCTTTTTGGGCGGTCACCACGCTGAGCGCTCCGATCTTCTTCTATGCCACCCACATCTACACGGAGCTCGTCATTGCCGCGCTGGGCCTGTTCGTTTTTCGCCGCCTGCGCTCCGCCCGCAGCCTGGATGGCAGGCGCTTGGCCCTGATCGGCGTCCTGCTCGCGTCTTTCATTTGGTTCCATGCCCTGAAATACGTGTTCATCCAGGGGCCTTTTTTCATTTACGCGCTGTGGAGCGTATGGAACGGCAGCGAAGCGAAAGACCGCATCCGCCGCCTGGCGGCATTTTTCATCCCGGCCGGGCTGTGCTTTGCCGCCTATTTCTCCCTGCAGGTCGCCATCTACGGCTCATTCAATCCCACCTCGGTTTCTTTCCAGGGCGCCATGAACGGCCGTCAGACCGCGAGTTTTATCGGAAGCCTTCTCACCGGGATCCCCTTCAGGCTCAGATGGGAAACGCTGGCCGGATACTTTCTCGATCAGAAGGATGGCCTGTTTCTCTATGCCCCGATCTATGCCTTCGCCTTTATCGGCGTGCTGGCCATGCTTCGCGCCAAGGCCAGGGACGCCGGCTGGCTGTTGTTCATCGCCGGCCCATATATCCTCATCTCCGCTTTCCTGACCCAGCGGACGGGTTATGCCCCGCAAGCGCGACCGCTGGTGCCGGTCATCTGGATCCTGGCGATTTTCATCGGCGGTTTCATCGCCGAAAACGGGAACCGGCTTTATCGTTATCTCTTCAATGGCGCCGCCGGGATCTCGTTCCTTTTCACCTGGCTCTTGTGCCTGAACCCGTTCGCCCTGTACCAGGAGACGACATTCGGCATCACCGAGCGCGCCGGGGCCTTGTTCGTATCGCTGAGCAATCTCCATTTCTACCTGCCGGACCGTTTGCCCTCGTTCATCAAGGTCGAGGACAACGGCTGGGCTCCGAACGGTATCTGGATCCTGGCCCTGGTCCTGTTTTGCGCCGTCTATTTCCTCGGCCGTGGCCGTGGCCGGGGCCGGGGCCGCGATCTGTCCTTTGCCTGGCATGCCGTTTTCGTTTCCGTTTTGCTGCTGGCATTCTTCGCGCTGGTCGTCTTTTTCCCCAGGCCGGTGCTCGTGGCGGCGCAGACGGTGGACATGCCCAGCGGCGAAAAATGGGCCTTTTTTCCATACTCGCTGGTGGCGCGGATGGAGACGCCGGGAAGTTTCGAACTTTTCCAGGATAACCGCGATTATGATTTTTTCTTCGCCACGCAAAAACGCCTGGCCAATCTGAATGTCGAGTTCGGCTCCCCGTATGGCGACTACGATCTGCGGGTTTGCCTGGCCGACGAGCCGGTGTTCGCCGCGAGCACGCGCCGGCAAATGCTGGTCCGGACGATCGCGTCGCCGCCCGCTTACCGCTGGAAAAGGTGGTTTCTCTATCTCCTCATGATCCGGCTCGATCGAAAATCGGACGTGCGCACGGCGGTCACGCCTTACGTGCTCGCCCTGCGCCCGGGTCATTGAACATCGCGAAGCGCTTCAATCCTTTCTTGTGCATTTTGAATTTTACCAGCGTCTTCAGGATGGCGACCCCGTAGACGATGCTCCGCCAGAGGCCGATCTGCGAGGCCTCGCTGAAATAGCGCGTTTCGATCGGAATCTCGCGGATGCGCATACCGTGCAGAACGCCCTGGGCGATGATCTCCGAATCGAAAACAAAATCGTCCGAGTTGGCCAGGAAATTCACCGCTTCGAGGTAGCGGCGGGAATAGGCGCGCAAACCGGAATGGTATTCGGTCAGGTACATGTAAAAGGCGGCATTCTCGACGGCGGTCAGGAAAATGTTGGCCAGGTATTTCCACTTGGGCATTCCACCCTCGAGGGGGAGGCCGCCGAGCATGCGCGAGCCGAAGACGGCGTCGCAGCTCCCGTCAAGGAGAGGCTGGACGAGATGGGGAAGGACGCGCGGGTCGTACTGATGGTCGGGATGGATCATGACCGCGATTTCCGCCCCCATGCGCAATGCCTGGGTGTAGCAGGTTTTCTGGTTGCCGCCGTAACCGGTGTTCCTCTCGTGGACGAACACGTGCAAGCCCAGCTGGCGCGCCAAGGCAACGGTCCCGTCATGGCTGCCGTCGTCGACCAGGATGATCTCGTCCACCCATGAACGGTCGATGTCGTCGAGAGTCCGGACGAGCGTTTTCTCGGCGTTGTAAGCCGGCATGACGACGACAATTTTTTTTCCGCGTTTTGGAAGACCCATGGCGAATGCTTTTCTCCGCTTGAGGATTTGTTTATATCATTTTTCCCGGACTTTGTCGATAGCGGGCAAGAATTCAATGAGACCCAAAAAGGCTTATCGTTTGCAGACGAGCAAACCGGGGTTCTTTTCGCGGCAGGCGGCGAAAAAGTCGCAATAGGAGCAAAAATGATTGGTTTGCGGATAGAAGGCGCCGGCGCAAATGTTTTCGGCCACATGGCGGACGACGCGCAGCATTTGGGCGGTTTCTTCCGGGCCGGGGGTCACTACCAGGCGCTGATGGCGGATATGGTCGGCGTTCTTGGCATGGAGGATTTCGTACTTGAGCGCGCCATGGACATGGCCGAAATTGCGGTCGAACAGGTACTTGTAGATGACCATTTGCAGCGAATTCCGCGCTTTGCTGGCCGACCACTTGCTGGTGGTGGTCTTGAAATCGGTGATGCTGAAATCGGCTTCGACCAAGTCGATGACCCCCTTGACGGTCACGCCGATTTCGGGGATTTCGGCGCTGAGCTCCCTTTCAACCATCAACGGCTTCAGCTTCGGTGCGATGTGGGCCAGGAAATATTTGACGAAGGCCGACCCTCTGGCCCTGGTTTCGCGCCGGGAAACCTGCCAGTCGATGTCCCTTTCCTTCTCCTGGACCATGAAAGACTCGTGGAAGGCGGCTATGGTCGCGGCCGCCGTGGGGCGGGAGCCATTGATCACCCGGGTGAAATAGTCCTCGACAATGGCATGAAAAATTTCACCCAGGAATACTTTTTCATTGACGCGGGCGGGAATTTCTTCGATATAAGCGAAATAGTACTTTTGCGGACATTCGCTGTACAGCCGGATTTGGCTATGGGAAAGATAGCCGCGGGGAAGGGGGGCCAAGAAAAGCTATTTGGCGCTGTTTTTAAGCAAGGCCACGAGGCGGGACTTGTAGCGGGAGCCGGTGTTTTTGTGGATCGTCCCCTTGCGGATGGTGGCATCGATGATGGCGATGGCCTCGGGAAGGAGCTTGGCGGCGTCGTCCCTCTGCCCGGCGGCGACTTTTCTCCTCAGGGCCTTGATTTTATTTTTCATTTTCGAACGGTTAATGCGGTTGATGGTGCGCTTCTTTTCATCCTGACGGTGCTGCTTGACAGCCGAATCGTGATTTGCCATTTGTATTCCTCCAAAATCACGCCCATCATACACAAAAACCGCCTGGCTGTCAATGCTTTGTTAACCCGACAATCTTTTCTTGGCCGCGGGGAACTCGTCCCAGCAGCCGCTTTTTATTCCAGCCAGGTCCAGGGTGATGAACCGATAGCCGGCTGTCCGGCACTCGGCGATGATCTTTTCTTTCATGGCGATAATTTTTCGGAAATGGGCAGGGGAAGTCTCGATGCGGATACCGTCGGTCATGTGGCGGACCCGCAGCGGAAATATCCCCTGGCGGATCAGGTAATGCTCCACCCGGCCGATGGCTTGAATGAGCTGCGGCCGCAGACTGAAATTGTACGGGAAGCGGGTGGCCAGGCATGTGGACGAGGTCAGGAAATAGGGATCGATCCCTTTTTTTTTCAATTGGCCGATGATTTCGACCGAGGTGAATCCGGCGTCGCGCAGGGGCGAACGGATGTCCAGTTTTTCCAGAGCTACGCGCCCGGGGCGATGTTCGTTCAGGTCGGAAACGGTCGTGCCGTCAACGACGACCCGAATGCCAAGCTTCCGCGCCTCTTTTTTCAGGGCGCTGAAAATCTTTTTTTTGCAATGATAGCAGCGCTGCTTGGAATTTTGCCGCAGGTGGGGGTCTTGGAGCAGGTCAATGCTGATTTCATGCACCGGCAAAGAAAATTTATCGCTTAAATAATTAACCCTTTCCCTGGCCGCGCCGAGGGTGAACGGCGTACGCACGAAAAAGGGGAGGACATTGGCCGGGCCGAGAATTTCCCTGGCCGCCTGCAGTAGGAAAAAGGAATCCTTACCGCCGGAAAACGCCACCAGCACCTTGCCGTATTCTTGCAGCTGCCGGCGCAGCCAGGCTTTTTTCGCTTTGATATCGGCTGCCTTTGCGATTTTCATGTCCCGGGCTTTCCGCTGGCCGCCAATTCTTCGTAACGGACGACGACATCGGCGAGCACGGATTCCAGGTCGCGATTGCCGTCGATATGGGTCAGCCGCTCTCCGTCCAACCGTTTGTAGTTGGCGCGCACCTTCAGCAGGAAATCCCTTTTCTCGAACAGCCGGGCCAGGCCGGGGCGGGAATTTTGGATGCGCGCCAGGGCGCGGTCGACGTCGACGTCGATGATGAAGGTCAGGTCGGGCAGCGGCGCGAAGGTCTGGTTGAGGTCGATGATGGCGTTCATGTCCAGGCCGCGCGCCCCCTGGTAGCAGGCGTTGGAATAGAAATAACGGTCCAAAACGACCGTCTTTTTGGCGCCCAGGGCCGGCAGGATGTTGTTTTCCACGTCCCAGCGCCTGTCCTGGATGAAGTAATCGAGCTCCTGCTGCGGCGAGATCTTCTCGTTTTCCTGGGCTACGCGGCGGATCTTGTCGCCCAGCGGCGAATCGGTCGGCTCGCGCAGCCATAGGGCCGGGATGCCTTTCGCGGTGAGGTAGTCGACAAACAGGCGTGACAGCGACGTTTTGCCCGACCCGTCGATCCCCTCGAATACGATCAGCATGGGGACTTAATTGCCGAAGCTGGTGCTCACGGCCATGGCGGTCCTGACCAGGTCGCTGCCCGGGTCGACGCGGCGGGGGACGGCGATGGCCTCGCGCAGCGAGGTCGTCTTGATTTCGCTGCCGCGCAAGCCGACCATGGTTCCGAATCGGTGCTTGAGCGCCGCTTCCACGGCGTGGTAGCCGAAGCGCGTAGCCAGGATGCGGTCAAAGGGGGTGGGGCTGCCGCCGCGCTGCACGTGGCCGAGAATGGTGAAGCGGCTTTCGATGCCCGTCTGGTCCTCGATCTGGTTGCCGACCAGGGCGGCGATGCCCCCCAGGCGGACCGAATCGCTGCCGTCGGGTACCTGGCGGGCGACGACCACCTGGCCGCCGACGGCCTTGGCGCCCTCGGCGACGACGACCAGCGAAAAGCGCTTGCCCCGCTTCTGGCGGTCGAGTATCTTGGCGCAAACCTTTTCCATGGCAAAAGGGATTTCCGGGATCAGGATCACGTCCCCGCCGCCGGCCATCCCCGCATGCAGGGCGATCCAGCCGGCATAGCGGCCCATCACCTCGATGACCATCACCCGGTGATGGGCCTCGGCGGTCGAGTGGAGCTTGTCGATGGCGGTGGTGGCGGTGTTCAGGGCGGTATCGAAGCCGAAGGTGACATCGGTGCCGTTGAGGTCGTTGTCGATGGTCTTGGGAATGCCGATGACCGGCAGCTGGTATTTTTCTGAGAATTTCTGGGCGATGCTCTGGGTTCCGTCGCCGCCGACGGTGAGCAGGACGTCGATCTCGTTTTCTTCGATGGTTTTCAGGGCCAGGGACGAAACGTCGCGGTACTCATCGGCGGCGGCGTGGGGCGATTCGGCCCAGCGGAAGGGGTTGTCACGGTTGGAGGTGCCCAGGATGGTGCCGCCGCGCGGCAGGATGCCGGATACGTCGGCCAGCTCGAGAGTGCAGACGTTATGCTGGATCAGCCCCGAATAGCCGTCCATGATGCCGCATACCTTGAGCCCGAATTGGCGCTGGGCCGTGTGCACGACGGCGCGGATGACGGCGTTCAGCCCGGGACAGTCGCCGCCTCCGGTCAATATGCCCAGCTTGCGGATTTTTTTCATGGTCGGCCTCCGGGAGCATGATAGCAAAAAAATCTTTCATTGCCAACAAAACATAGAGGTTCAATACCAGATCAAACGTAGGGGTTCAATACGAGATCAAATGATATCATATTGAACCCCTTGTATATTACTCTTTGTAAATATTTTAAGCATTAAAATATTTCCGAACGCCCCGATGTTTTTAATGACCGTTCGCCCCTTGAGCTGAATGCTCGAACGTAGCAAGGTCCAATCGG
>JAPKZL010000168.1 GCA_026393795.1 Candidatus Aminicenantes bacterium
TGCAGAAAACATGGTAGTTTTTCCACACCAGTTTTTTAAAATAACGCTTGGCCGTGTTTTCAGTCCTGACAAGCTTTTCAAAGCTTCTTATGTCCATCGCACCATCTTAAATTGGTGCAAAATCTTTTACAATTACCTAAAATTATGGGTGAAACATGAAAAGATTTTTTATGGCGTTGATTGTTTTGGTTCTTCTCGGGGCAGTGTTTACGGGCTGTTCAAGTTCCAACATCAGTCCGGAAAAATTGGTGATTAAGGGCTTTTATCTTGGCATGCCTTATGACCAAGCCCTGGAAAAGGCAAGGGCAATGGGAACGGTTTCGCAAATAACCGGCAAGCGCTATTCGGTTTCCAATACCAATGGGGAAATGGTACTGGATTTCATCTGTGCAGACGGCCAGGTTTGCGAAATACGATTTTATTGTGAATTATTTAATTCCTGTGCAATGCCCATAGATGAATTCATCAAGGAAATGATCAATAATTACAAAATTCCAGAATTAAAAATCGACAATTCCACAGGTCAATATGTTTACAGGTCAAACAAGGGACTCAAAGTTTCAGTAGGAGAAACTGTTTTACTCGAAAAAGTCGCACCCACATCATAAACGAAAAGCATGATGCTCGGGGTAACGTCTCAATATTGAAAATTCGCTTTTAATCACCAGTTGCCTTTGAGCCATCCATGAAGAATGCGAAAAACCTCACCATGGCGAGGAGAGTATTTCTAATCTTGAGACTGGCCCCCAGCCACCCACATGGATCGAATTCATGTTCATTTTATCTCAACCAATACTTCGTTGCGCGTCATCCATGGCGGTGTCCACGGTGCATTGTATCCGGCGTAGGCGGTGCTCCCTTCCGCCACAATTCCATCACGAGCAAGCGCCGAGAGTAATTTTTCTTGCATACGTTTAACTCGTGCATCCGATCGATACCAGGAAAACCGCATCACGGCGTATTTCTTGGCAGGAACCAATACGATCTTCACTCTCGGATCAGTTGGCTTCGGCAATTTTTCAAGCGTGTAAGAGCGGGGCATACCAAAAGATATTACCTGGGAGTCGCCCACGGCCGTCGCCACCACTGGGGCTGTCATGGAAATACGCTCTGACGCCTGAGAGCCCTCTCCTTTTTGGGCGACCACAGGCGCGGTCATGGCGATACTCTCCTTTTTTGTGTTCCCACCAAAGATATATCCTGCCACAATTCTAAAACCATTGCTCATGGATTCTCCGAGGGAGCCTTGCACGGTCGTCTGCGCCACGATATGCGCCGGATATTCCCGTATTTCGTAGCCGTTCATTCTCTTCACCACGGCATAGTCCGCCTGCTCGACACGAGAACCAAAAAATCCCCAGATAGACCAGAGCGCAATGACGGCGACGAGAGTGATGAGTATAGTGGCCATGGGTTTATGCATTGAGATACGTTATGGTCAATTGCAAACAGGTGGCGAATGTTACCCAGAGAAGATACGGGATGTTGACATAGACCAGCCAACGAATCCCGGGCGCGGCGTGCCAGACAGCGTAGAGCGCCCAGATAAGCGTGCCAAGAACGAGCAAAATATCTATCGCCGCCAACAGATTGTTTTTCAGCCCGAATTGCAAGGGCGTGAACGCGAAGTTGAAAATCAGGTTCAGGGCGAAAGGCAATGCAGTAATCATGGCAATTTCTTTTTTGGCGGCCATCCAAAACACCTTGCCGAAGGAAATTGCGATTAAAACATAAAGAACGGTCCATACCGGGCCGAAAAGCCACGACGGCGGCGCCCATGACGGTTTGATCAGTTGCGAGTACCAGTTGGTTGTGTTCATGGAGCTATTTTAACATTTTTTAGGTTGTTATCAACTTCGCACGTTTATTTGCCTGACAGGATTTTCTAGAGTATTCGCTTTATTCTCTTTTTCCTCACGGTTATAATCTAAGCATGACGGAAGTGAGGATCGGAACCTGCAGCTGGAAGTACGACTCCTGGCGCGGGATCGTCTATCCGGAGAAGGGGGCGTTCGACTTTCTGGAAGAGTATGCGCATCATTTCGACACGGTCGAGGTCGACCAGTGGTTCTGGTCGCTCTTTGCCGGGGACAAGGTCGCGCTGCCGAAAGAAACCGATGTGAAATACTACGCCGGCGCCGTGCCGAACGATTTCCGCTTTACGGTCAAGGCCCCCAACAGCATCAGCCTAAGCCACCATTACCAGAAGGACAAAGCGGCACCACTTACGGTCAATCCCCATTTTCTCTCGCTCGAGCTGTACAACGATTTCCTGGAACGGCTGGCGCCGCTGACCGGCAAGGTTGGGCTGGTGATGCTGCAGTTCGAGTACCTGAACCGCAAGAAAATCGGCTCGCAGACCGAATTCCTGGAAAAGCTGGAGCCCTTTTTGAAAGGCCGGCCGCGGGCCGTGCCGCTGGCCATCGAATGCCGCAATCCCAAGTTTCTCGATGACGCCTATTTCAAGCTCCTGGGCGAACACGACGTGCACCACATCTTCTGCCAGGGCTACTATATGCCCCCGGTCTGGGAGATCGAGGCGACGTTCGGCGAACTGCTGACCGATACGTCGGTCATCCGCCTGATGGGGAGCGACCGCAAGGGGATGGAGCTGAAGAGCAACGACGACTGGAGCCTGATCATCGAGCCCAAGGACGACGAGCTGGAGAAAATCGTTGGCATGGTTGGGCGGTTGCGCAAGCGCAGGAAAACCGTCTACATCAACATCAACAACCACTACGAGGGCTCGGCGCCTTTGACGGCGGAGAAAATAAAAACGCTGCTTGCGAATGAATGATACTCAAGCAGATGCAATAAGAGTAAACTAATGAATATGAAAAAGTTGGTATTGGTTGGTTTATTTATATTAATGGCCGCGACCGGTCTTCTGGCTCAATACCTGGACGTCGGGGACGATCCGTCCAAAATTGAGATAGCAAATACAAAAAACATTGTTTTTACGGCAATCCGGTCGGGGGAGAAGCCTGGTCTCATGATGGAGAGTGGTTTTTGGGTGCCAATAAAGATGGCTGGTATATCATGGACAAGAACGGAACTTTTATGCAAAAACTTCCGAGAAAATCCTTTTATGTTCGCGATTGGATTTTTCCCGACAATAAACGGATTTTCTATACTTTTTGGGAAAATAAAAAAGATCATTTTGCGATGTACAGCCTGAAAACGAGAAAAGAAACGGTTTTGCCAATTGATCCCTCGAAAGAACTTTTTGTTGATATTTCACTTCAAGGTGAAATATTGTTTTTTGAAATAGTAAAGATTGCAAAAAAAGTAAACTATTCATTCTTTTTATATGATCCCGAAAACGGTTCAAGGACTGACTTGGGAATGACAGATCAAAGAGTTTGTTATGAAGATGGCGACAACCGCTTTTTA
>JAPKZL010000169.1 GCA_026393795.1 Candidatus Aminicenantes bacterium
GAAAATTTACTCATCAAAGGCCTGCTCGAAAAAAAACGGCAGCACAAAGGCCACCAGGCATGGTTATTCAAGGCCACTGTATTGTTCCTGGCTATTTTCAGTTTCTCGATATATAAGAATTCCGATTTCGGCGATTATCATTCGCTGCCGGCGCTGCCGCTCGCCAGCACCATGACCCTCCCAGTCGACAGGCAACCGAACGTTCCGCTGGCCGCCAGCGCCGAGGAAACGGGCATCAGTTACGGGGAATACCAGCCTTTTCTGAGCCAGGCCGATTTTTCCCTGCGCTCGGTTTTCGGGCTGAAAATCAGGACCATCGTCATCGATCCGGGACATGGCGGTGAAGACCCGGGAACCTCGGGACAATTCGGCACCAAGGAAAAAGACATCACCCTGGACATCGCCAAAAGGCTCCAGCAGCGGCTGAGCCGCTACGACGGTTACCAGATTTCATTGACGCGCACCACCGATGAAACCCTCACCCTTGAATCCAGGATCGAATACGCCAACGCCCACAAGGCCGATCTCTTCGTTTCCATCCATGTGAACAATATCCCCAACAAGCCTTACAGCATCATCGAGACCTACTATTTCGGGCCCAATGCCGACCGCGGCGCCCTGTCGCTGGCCGAAAAAGAAAACAGCGGCACCGGCTACGCCATGAACGATTTCAAGGCGATCGTTCAAAAAATAGGCAACACCCTCAAATACCAGGAAGCCAAGGTTTTGGCCCGCTCCATCCAGAGAAGCCTGTACGGCAACATGCACCGCAGCAACGGCAATCTCTATGACTATGGGGTGAAAACCGCGCCGTTCATCGTGCTGCTGGGCGTGGACATGCCCAGCGTTCTGACCGAGGTTACCTGCCTGAGCGATCCGGAAGAAGAGCAAAAATTGAACAGCGAAGACTATCGCGAGGATATCGCCCGCTACATGGAAGAGGGGATCATCCAGTATCTGCAAATAAAAATCAATCCAAACAAAAGCGAGGTGTGATATGGAACAACAGGACGCGTCGGCCAAGAAAAGCAGCCTGTTCGTGGGCATTGACTTGGGCACTTCCAGCAGCGCCATCGTGGACAGCAACCGCAAAAAGCACTGGGTGGAAAGCTACGTGGGCTGGCCGAAGGACTTCATCGCCGCCAAGGTGCTGCGCAAGCCCGTCTTGTTCGGGAGCGAAGCCTTGAAGAACCGCCTCTCCCTGGACATCTTCCGCCCCCTTGAACACGGAGTGTTGAAGGAGGGAAGCAGCAAGGAGGGAGAATCGGTCAAGGAGCTCATCCACCACCTGGTCTCCTTGGTCAAGCCGGAAAAGGACGTGCCGATCTACGCCGTAGTCGGCGTGCCGGCCGAATCGTTCAAGGTGAACAAGAAAGCGATCATCAACGCCGTCTCCGACTACGTCAGCTCGGTTATTGTCGTCTCCGAACCCTTCGCCGTGGCCTACGCGATGGACCTGCTCAACAACGCCATGATCATCGATATCGGCGCCGGAACCGTCGATTTCTGCATCATGCACGGCACCCTGCCGACCGAGGAAGATCAACGGACCATCCTGACCGCCGGCGATTACATCGACAACCAGCTCTACAAGCTGCTGAGTGAAAAATTCCCCGATTCGACCTTCAACCTGAACATGGTGCGCCTGTTCAAGGAACAGAACAGCTTTGTCGGCAGCGTCAAGGGACAGGTCAAGGTGGAGATCCCGGTCGCCGGCAAGCTGGTCGAGCATGACATCACCGACGAGATCCGCCGCGCCTGCGAGAGCATCCTGCCGCCGATGGTCGAAACCATCACCGAGATGATCGCCAAGTTCGACCCCGAATACCAAAGCCTGATCCGCAGCAACATCGTGCTGGCCGGGGGCGGCAGCCAGATCCGCGGCCTCGGCGAGGCTTTGAAGACCGTGCTGAAGGATTTCGGTCCGATCCAGGTCAAGATCGTCGACGACCCGATGTTCGCCGGGGCGGCCGGCGCCATGAAGCTGGCCCAGGAAATGCCCAAGCATTACTGGGAGAAGCTGAACGCCTGATTGTTTTAACCGGTTCAGTGCGTCTTGTTTCGCTGGCGTAAAAAAATGAAGATGGCGCCCAGCGCCAGGAAGCAGAGAAGGTATTCATAGGCGGTGGTGATGCCGTGAATGCCGAAAGCCACGAGTGTGGCCGGTTCGCGGGCAAAGCCCATCACCACCAGAACCCCTACCATCCCCCCTTCCCATACCCCGAATTGGCCGATGGCCGGAAGCGGCAGGCTGGCGATCAGCTCGGTGACCGAGATGCCGATGATCAAATCCCAAATATCCAGGTGCAGCCCAGCGTACCCTGCCCCAGCCATCAGGCTTTCAGCCAGCACGTACAGTGATATATATTTGACCAATCGGATAGCCAGCGAAATAGCCAGAAGACGGATCAGCGCTCCGCCGCGATGGACGGCATCCATGGCGGTCGCCAGGCGCTCAATGGACGCCGCGGCCCGCCCCCAACCGCTCTCCGTTTTCCCGCGTGCCATAGCTTGTAAAAAACATTCGAGCAAGCGGATCAGCGGGCCGAGCCACCAGGCCGCGGCCAGCGATATCGCAAAGAAAACAGCCCCGAAGACAACAAGCCATCCCAGCGGGAATTGCGCCCACGCCGCCGACCTGGCAAGACCAAAGCGCAAAGCGGCAGCGACGACGAGAAAGGGCCCTAGGGTAACCAGGTCGAGGACGAACGATACGATGAACGTCGCCGCGGCCGCTTCGGCCGCCACTGCCAGTCGCCGCTTCAGGAGCCAGACATAGGAACCGAACGATGCCAGCCTGGCCGGGACCAGGTCGCCGAGGGCATTCTGGACAAGGGTCGCAAGGAAAACGGGCCCAACGGCCGGCTTTGGCTCGGGCAACACGGCCCGGAAACGAAGTGCCCTG
Organism: Candidatus Aminicenantes bacterium; assembly: GCA_026393795.1. Lineage (NCBI taxonomy): Bacteria > Candidatus Aminicenantota > Candidatus Aminicenantota bacterium. Next base: position 2,906 of record JAPKZL010000169.1, read on the forward strand.
AGCCAGAGGTTCCCCAGCCCGATCAAGGCATACAGGGCTAATCCCCGGGGCGAGGCCGCGAGAATGCTCCCAATCAGGCGCTGCCAGGAAATTCCGCGCAGAAGCAGCCAGATGATAATGACGGAAAAGGCTGCAGGGACGACAAAGGCGGCAAGAGAATTTCTTTGTTTCTTTCCGCCTGTGTTTTTTTCGAGAAAGGAATTCACCGCGTCTTATTCTCCACTTTCGCAGACGACGAAAGCAGGGGGGCCAGGATCCGCTGCCAGGCCTCGGCCAGTACCCGGTAGCCCTTCTCGCTGGGATGAATTTCAGGGAGCAGCTCCGGCCGGTCGACGAAAAGGGAATGCAGGTCGGCCAGGACGAGCCCGCGCCGGCTTGCGATGTCGCGGATGGCCGGGTTGATCTCGGCCTCGACCCGGGCCCGCGAACCGGCATCGAAGTGCCAGCGGACCTCCACTGGGATCGGCAGGATCGTGGCCAGGATGATGCGCGGAAACGAACCGTCATGGTTGCGGTGCCGCCCGATCCGCTCCAGTATCGCTTCGAGGTTGATGCGGAATTGCGCGGTCGTCGTGGCGTGGCTGTCGATGCGCAGATCGTTCGTGCCCAGCTGCAGCAGGACCCAGTCGGGATCGGTCCGCTCGACGATCTGCGATCGTTCGAGAAAGCGGATATACTCGGCCGTGCTGTCACCCTTGGCGCCGGCATTGATTACTTGGACGGAAAAACCGTCCCGGGCAAGGAGATTCTTCAGACGCTTCGGGTAGCTCGCCGCCGTGATGCTGTCACCGGCGCAGAGGATCACCGGCAAACCGGTCAGGGCGGGCACGCCCGGATCCCGCCGGCAACATGCCGCCAGGCAGTGCAGCAGGAACAGGGCCAAGGGGCGAAGAACTGGCTTCATTTGACTTCTTTATCCGGCGCCCAGTCCGGGTAGCGGTCATCGGCGCCAGGAGGGGTCAAGAGAGCCGGCGTCCCCCCCGTAGCCGGGATCACGGCCAAAGACCAGGGTCCGTTTTTCGATCCTTTCGTTGTCTCATAGACGATCCAGCGCCCGTCGGGAGACCAGGCCGGGTTGTAGTCATGGCTGTCGTCGCTGCACGTGACGCGCATCTTGTTCCTCCCGTCGGCATCCATGATCCACACGTCACCCATGCCGTCAACGACATCGGATACAAAAGCGATCCGCTTGCCATCCGGGGACCAGTCGGGGCGGCAGTTTCCCCCCTTGGACGTGAGGGCCCTGGCATTCGAACCGTCCCGGTTCATGCGATAGACATCCCAGCCCAGCTTGTTTCGGGAAAAGGCGATCGTCGAACCGACGGGCGAAACGGCGGGAAGGATTGTCCCAGCATGGCGCGCGGCACTCCCCCTTTCCCCTTGTCAACAGCTCAACAGCGCTCCCGTCGGCGCGCATCCGCCAGACGGCAGCCGATCCGCTGCGGATCGATTCGAAGACGATCCAGGAACCGTCGGGGGATGCGCTCGGGTAATAGTCATCGGCCGCTGACCGCGTCAGCCGATTCTTTGAGCCAGTGGCCAGGTCGAGGGAGAATATCTGCCAAAGCTCATCGACCCGCGACTGGAAAAGGATAATCCCTTGGCCGGGCAAAACCGCCGGAGCTGGCGGCCCGGCAGGCACAGCCGCGGTTTCCCGGTTCTTCCGGCCGGCAACGATGAAGCCGGCCAGGGCGATCGTTGCCAGGACTGCGGCGGCAACCGCTCTCCACAAGATTTTTTTTCTGCCTGGGAAAACCATGCCCTCCTCCACAGCACGATTTTAAGAGACTTGGCGCCAAATTGCAATAGAGTCCGTCTTTTGCTACAATGGTGAATAAGCAAAGGTTTGCCCCCTCTCATGAAAACCAACCATAAACCTGGAAGCCGGACCGTATCGTTTGTCAGCCTGGGGTGTTTCAAAAACACCGTGGACAGCGAGGTGCTGGCCGGAATGCTGAAGGAACGCGGCATGGAGATCGTTTCCGAATACGAGAACCCGGAGTGGCTGGTCATCAACACCTGCGGCTTCATCCGCGATGCCAAACAGGAGAGCATTGAGGAGATTCTGGCCGCCCTCGAGAAAAAGGAAAAAGGGGAGATAAAAAAACTGGCGGTATTCGGCTGCCTGATCCAGCGCTATCTTTCGGAATTGAAAGAGACGTTTAAAAATGTCGACGTCCTGTGGGGTGTCAACGACATGGAAGAGCTGGCCGACGCCGTGGCCCAAAACTTCCGCGGCGAATACCAAAATAAAAAACTGTTCCTTTACAGCGACCGCCACCAGCGCCAGCCTTTCACCGCCCCGGGCTCCAGCTATATTAAAATATCGGAAGGCTGCAACATGGTTTGCAGTTTTTGCTCCATCCCCATGATCCGCGGTCCCTATCGCTCCCGGGCCATCGGTTCGATTGTCAGGGAAGCCGAGCGTTTAAGGGAAGCGGGGATCGAGGAGCTGAACCTGATTTCGCAGAACTCGACCTATTTCGGCAAGGACCGCGGCGCGCATTCGCAGCTCCCCAACTTGCTGAAGGAAGTTTCAGGACTCGGCTTTCGCTGGCTGCGCATCCTTTACCTGATGCCGGAGGAAATGAGCGCCAAGATCCTCGCCGCCTTCGCCAAGCCATCGGTCCTGGCGTACTTCGATCTGCCCTTCCAGCACGTGTCGGCCAGGGTGTTGCAGAAAATGCGCCGCGGCGGCGACTATGATAAAAACATGCGCCTGGTGCGCCAAGTCAGGAAAATGTTTCCCCAAGCCGTTTTGCGCAGCACCTTCATCGTCGGCTTCCCGGGCGAGGAAGAGAAGGATTTCACCGATCTGACGGAATTCGCCAAGGAGTCGGCGATCGAACGGATAGGCGTTTTCGGCTTTTCATTGGAGGAAAACACCGCCAGCTGCGAACTGCCACGGAGAGTAAGACCGCAAACGATCGAAGAGCGAAAAAATCGCCTGCTGGACATCTCGGATGAGAACCTAAAGAAATACAACCAAACACTGATCAACCAGACCATGGATTTTCTGCCGTTGGCCCCCTCCCCCTGGGCCGAAGGCAGCACGATCGGACGCATCGCCAGCCAAGCACCCGAAGTGGACGGCCACTGCCAGGTGCCGGTTCAATTCGACGAAGCGTGCAAGCTGTTCCCGGTCAGGATCAGCGGGTTTCAAAACGAAATGCTTTTTGGAGAAAGAATATGAAACAACTGGGCGTTTTGATCGCCACCTTTTTCGGCATCGGCCGCATCCGCATCGCTCCCGGCACCTGGACCTCGTTGATCGTCAGCCTGATCGTCTACTTCATCCCGGCCCCCGCCCTGCCTTTCGCCCTGCTGGCCCTGGCCACGGGCATCGTTTTCCTCGTCGGCATCCCGGCCGCGGCCGCCTGTGAGGCTCATTTCCAGAAAAAAGACCCACGCCAATGCGTGATCGATGAAGTGGCCGGGCAGATGGTCTGCTTCTGGTTCCTGCCGCACACCATCGGTTTCTATGGCATCGCATTCCTGCTGTTTCGTTTTTTCGACATCCTGAAACCGTTCCCCATCAAGGCAAGCGAAAAAATTCCCCATGGCGTTGGCATCATGCTGGACGATGTGCTGGCCGGCTTTTACACGCTGGGAGTAATGCAAGCCGCGCGCGCCATTTTTTTCAAGTAACAAAGTCATTAACATTAATTGCATTTATCGGCAAAAAAGTGTAAAATACAACTTATTTTGCAAAGGAGGACCGTGAAATGGCTAAAGTATGCGATATATGCGGCAAGAAACCTGTCTATGGACATAATGTCAGCCATTCCCATAAATTGACCAACCGGCGCTGGGAACCCAACCTGCAGAAAATCAAAGTCGTGGTTGACGGCAAAACCCAATCCATGCGGGTTTGCACCGCCTGCATCCGCTCGGGAAAGATTCAGAAAGCCGTTTAAAACGCTTATCCAGTTTGAAAATGCAAACTGGCGGCGATCAATTCATGCAAAAAAGAGTCGGCATCATTGGCGGCAGTTCGCCCGAACCCAGGCACCTGCAGATCGCCGAGGAGTTGGGAAAATTAATCGCCCAAAACGGATATATTCTGGTCAACGGCGGCCTCAGGGGGGTCATGGAGGCCTCGGCCAAGGGAGCCAAGGCGCAGGGCGGAACGGTGATCGGCATTTTACCCGGGAAATCGGCCCAGGACGCCAACCCGTACACCGACATCGCCATTCCCACCGGGCTCGGCTATTTGCGCAACGCCCTGGTGGTGTTGAACGCCGACGTGCTGGTGGCCATCGACGGCGAATACGGTACTCTTTCGGAAATCGCCTATGCCCAGATCTACGGCAAGAAGGTCTTCGGGATCGAAACCTGGGACATCCGCGGCGTGATCCCGGTGGACGACGCCCAAGCCGCCATGGACCGCATCCGGGACTATTTCAAGGACCGGTCCTGAGCGATTCAGCGATGAAATAAAAGTTCATGGTCAACAATTACCGGGTGGTCGTTCATTTCGACGGGACCGAGTATCACGGCTGGCAATTTCAATCGCCCGAATTTCGCACCGTCCAGGCTGAACTCATCCGGGCGCTGAAGATCATCGCCAAAAAACAGATGACCGTCACCGGCAGTTCAAGAACCGACGCCGGCGTCCATTCGCTCGGCCTGACCGCCAATTTTCACCTGCCGGTCGCCATCGAACCCGAATCGCTGCAAAGGGCCTTGAATTCATTGCTGCCCAAGGATATCCGCATCATGGAGTGCGCCCTGACCGACAAGTCGTTCAACGCCCGTTTCGGCGCCTCCAGCAAAACCTACATTTACCGCGTCTTCACCGGGCCGGTGCAATCCCCGTTCAGCCTGCGCTTCGCCTTGCATGTTCCTTATCCGCTCGACGTCAGGGCCATGCGCCGGGCGACGCGCCATTTCATCGGCGCCAAGGATTTCACCTCCTTTACTTCCGACGAACCCGAAAAAAAGAAAATGCGGGAAGTGAGCGAGTTCACCATGCAAGTGAAGAAAGATGAAATCATTTTCACCGTCAGCGGCAAGAGCTTCCTGCGCTACATGGTGCGCAACATGGTCGGCACCATCCTCGATGTCGGCCGGGGAAAGATCAAGCCCGAGGACATACCGGACATCTTCGCCGCCAGGGACCGGCGCCGGGCAGGTCAAACAGCACCGGCCAAGGGACTGACGTTGGCCAAGGTAGAATACACCCCAGACAAAGCCAGCGAATAAGCCAGAGCGCTCCGAGTAATTTGCCGATTATCCCAGGTACTTGAGGACAAGCAGTGTCTGGTCGTCTTCAGGATGGACCTCACCACTGAAATCTCTTACTGCGGTTAATATTCGCGCCCCCATGTCTGCAGTGGGGATGCCTGGCATCGCCATAATCAGGTTGAAAAGCCGATCGTTGCCGAAGCATTCCCCTGCTTCATTCCGGCTCTCATTGATGCCGTCCGAATAAACCATCAAAACATCGCCTTTCTGCAGTACATCCTCAATCACATCATAACCGGTATTTGCCAAGAGTCCCAAAGCCGGATTTCCTTTTCTGGTTGCCCGAGGCCGCCCGCCTCGTATTAAAAGGGGCGGAGTATGCCCTGCGTTCAGCAAGCGAAGTTTCCCGGAATCGCCAGGAATGTCCAGCACTACCAGGGTAGCAAAATTATTCGTAATTCCGTCGCGGTGGAAAATCCGGTTGATCTGGGAACCGAGATCGGCAAGCTGGATCGTTTCCGTATACAACGCGCGGATGGTCGCCTGTAGCTTGACCATGAGCAAGGCTGCCGGCAGCCCTTTCCCGGAAACATCGCCCAGGACCAGGATATGATGATGATCATTGAGGCGGATACAGTCGATCAAGTCGCCGCCCACATCATTGGCCGGTTGGGAGTAAAGCCAGGTGTCCCAGCCGGGTATCTTGGGACTGGGGTCAGGGAGCAAACGCGTTTGGATCGCCCTTCCCTCAGCCAGTTCATCGCGGGCCAGCAACTTGTCTTTCAATTCAAGCATCAGGACAAAGATCAGTACGATGCCGCCAAATTCCCCAAAACTGAATGTGAAGTGGATCGGACCCAGGTTGATGTCGGAATTCTGCAGGAATACCGCTAATGCGGCAATAAAGAACAGCAAGCGGCGGATCGGAGTCAGTTTGAAAAAGAGGCTTTTAAGCAGCCAGCCGCAAAGATAGAACCCGCGTGAAACGGGGCGCATTTTTTCCAGGCGATTTTTTTGCTCTTCTTCAAGATAAAATTCTTTAATATCAGCGAAATCACGAAAAAGGGTCCGTTTTAATTCTGGCGGCGGTATTTCTGAAAATGCATCGCGAACGTGCCCGCCAAAGGACCTTTTTTTCTTCTTGTCGCCCATAGTTCCTGTTTTTTTATCTTTTGCCGGTGTTGAACAAATCGGGCTTCATTTGTTATTCAGGTAAGCATGCAGCGACTCGGCCGCTTTCTTGCCGTCGCCCATGGCCAGGATGACCGTCGCTCCGCCGCGGACGATATCGCCACCGGCAAAGATCCCGGGCAATGCCGTCTGCATGGTCTCCTCGTTGACGACAATGGTTCCCCATTTCGTAATCTCAAGCCCCTTGATCGCCTGCGGGATCAGCGGGTTGGGGTCGGTACCCACCCCGACCACGACCGTATCCACGTCGATCATATATTCCGAGCCCGTAATCGGCACCGGCCGCTTGCGCCCCGAGTCGTCGGCCGCTCCCAGCCCCATTTTCTGCACCTTCATTTGCTTAACCCGCCCATTGCCGTCAGCAAGATATTCGACCGGGTTGGTCAGAGTCAAGAACTCGATCCCTTCCTCCTTGGCATGGTGGACCTCCTCTATACGGGCGGGCATCTCCTGCTCGGAGCGGCGGTAGACGATCATCGCCTTGTCCGCTCCCAGGCGGACAGCGGTCCTAACCGAGTCCATGGCCGTGTTGCCGCCGCCGATGACCGCCACGCGCTTGCCGCTGATGATCGGCGTATCATACTGCGGGAATTGGTAGGCCCGCATGAGGTTGACCCGGGTGAGGTATTCATTGGAGGAATAGACGCCAATCGAATTCTCGCCCGGGATATGCATGAATTTCGGCAGGCCGGCACCGCTGCCGATGAAGAACCCTTGAAATCCCTGATTTCTCAGGTCGTCAATAGTCAACATCTTGCCGACGACCACGTTCCTTTCAAATGCCACCCCCAGCGCCTCCAGATAGGCGATCTCCGAACGGACAATGCTCTTGGGCAAGCGGAACTCCGGGATGCCGTAAATTAAAACTCCCGCCAGTTCGTGCAGGGCTTCGAAAACCGTCACCGGGTAGCCCAGCTTGGCCATCTGCCCGGCAAAAGTCAGGCTGGCGGGGCCCGAGCCGATGGCCGCGACCTTGACCGGCCTTTTCTTTTCGATGACCGGAATGGAGATAGTACCGGTCAAACGTTCGCAATCGGAGGCGAATCTTTCCAGATAACCGATGGCCACGGGCGGTTTCTTCATTTTCTGATAGACGCAGGTCGCTTCGCACTGCGTTTCCTGCGGGCAGACCCGGCCGCAGACGGCAGGCAAGGCGTTGGTCTCTTTCAGTTTCTTGGCCGCGGCCAGGAAATCCTTCTTTTCAATCAACTTGATGAACCCGGGGATGTTGATGTTCACCGGGCAGCCGGAAATGCAGGAGGGTGTGGAGCAATCCAGGCACCGTTTCGCTTCCTGGACGGCCATCTCCTCGTTCAATCCGCTGTTGACTTCCACGAAGCCCAATATTCTTTCCAGCGGAGCCAATTCGGGCATTTTGACGCGGGGCAGGCCGCTCCTCTCCTTGGCGCTCAGCCCGCTTCTGAGTTCGTTCCGCCAATCCTGGTTTCTATCGGCATTCAGTTCCTGGGGATCGACCGGCATGTTTCGCGTCTCCTTTACGACAGTGTCTTCAGGTAACCGTCATACGAGGCTTTCTCCTCTTCCTTGTACGTGCTCAGCCTCTTGATCATTTCGTCATAATCTATTTCGTGGGCGTCGAATTCCGGCCCGTCCACGCAGACAAACTTTGTCTTGCCGCCGACAGAGACCCGGCAGGCGCCGCACATGCCGGTCCCATCGACCATGATGGTGTTCAGACTGACGATGGTCGGAATGTCGTACTTTTTCGTCAGCAGCGCGACGAATTTCATCATGATCGCCGGCCCGATGGCCACGGCCAGCTGGACCGACTCGCGCTTCAACACCTCCTCGATCCCGACCGTGATCACCCCTTTTTTTCCATATGAACCGTCATCGGTCATAACGATCACTTCGTCGGCGAAAGCACCCATCTCCTTTTCCAGAATCAGGAGCTCCCGGTTGCGGGCTCCCAGGACGGTGATCAGCCTGTTGCCGGCCTCCTTGAACGCCCTGGCGATGGGAAAAAGGGGGGCGATGCCAACCCCACCGCCGCAGGCCAGGACCGTTCCCAGCTTTTCGATATGGGTGGGCCGGCCCAGGGGCCCGGACAGGTCATGCAGAAAATCGCCGGGATGCATGTTGCATAATTTGTGCGACGTGGTTCCCACCCGCTGGATGATCAAGGTGATAGTCCCGTTCTTCTTGTCGGCGTCGGCGATCGTCAGCGGGATGCGCTCCCCCTTATCGTCGGTTCGGACGATAACGAATTGTCCGGGATTTTGCTTCTGGGAGACGGCCGGAGCTTCAACGATCAGTTTCACCACGTTCTCTGACAGAAACTCTTTTGCGACAATCCTGTTCATGGGCTTTTCCTCCCAAGTCAATTACAGTAACAAAGTGTGTTTGAAAAAGCAATCAAAGCAAGCAGGTCCAAAAGCATCCACAAGCAATATGGCCTCCATATTTTAGCGAAACAATATTATTACACCGTGTAAAGATTTAATATAGCAATTATTTTTACACCGGATATCTTTGATTGGAGGCGCATTAACGGAAACCGTAAAGTGTTAAATTTATTATCACAATAGAAAAACCTATATCTGACGGCAATCTTGGCGATCAAATGCATAAAAATTGGATAATGGATGTTAAGAGAAAAAAGGATTGCCCTGATAAAAGCGTGTCCTGACAAGCTTCTTCGATTTGGCACGGCAATTGCTTATAGTATGTTGGGTTAGGAAAAGCTACCCAGAAAACAATATTAGGAGAATAAAATGAACGAAAAGAAAGTTTTGTTGATCGACGATGAGGCCTCGCTCCAGAGAAGCCTGACTCTCGGATTGCTGCAAAAGGGGTATGAGACCGAATCCTGCGAAAACGGCATGAATGGCCTGAAAGCCTTGGAGGCATTCAAAAAGAACCAGGTTCCCCTGCACTATGTGGTGGTCGATGTCCGTTTACCCGATATCGACGGCATCAAGCTGCTCAAGGTGATCAAGTTCAACTATCCCGAGCTGCCGGTTATCGTGATCACCGGCTACGGCAATGACGCGACCGCCCTGGACGCCAAAACGGAAAAAGCCGATGCCTACCTGGAAAAGCCTTTCACAATCGATGAACTGACCAAGATCCTCGCCGAGATCCCCCAGAAAACAGCGACCCCCGCGGCCGAAGAAATGAAAAACGCCGAACCCGACGGGGAGAGATCGTTCAGTGCCTACGCGCTGTTGAACTTCAGCGAAACCGCCAATCTGGCCGAGGCTTACCAGGAATTGTATTTCATGGACCAGGTTTTGTACTGCGACGCCATCAAGGGCGATTTCGACTTGGTGCTGCTGCTCCAGGCCGGCAAAATGGCTGACATTCAGTCCATGGTCGAAAACAAGATAAAAAAAATGCCGGGCGTCAAGGAAGTCACCTTACTGCCGGTGGACCTGCCGCAGCTCTCCGAAAGCACCAGCAGCATCATCGGCACGGTTGACAAGGCGCTGGGCCGGGACAAGGAAAACCCGGAAGCCACGGCCAACCCCAACTTTTCGCGCAGCGCTTCCTCCTATGTGTTCCTCGAGATCGAGAAAGACAAGCTGGAGAACATTTACCCGACGCTGTACATGAACGACCAAGTCGTTTCCTGCGATTGCATCGATGGCAAATATGACATCGTGTTGCTGATGCAGGGGGCGAGCTTCGCCGAAATCGACCGCAACATTCTGACCAAGATCAAGCCCCTGGACGGCGTGCTGAGGATCAAAGAGACGCCCATTATCAAACTATTTGAAATGTAAGCCGAAATGTAAGATAATGGGGGCATGAAAGCCAATGAAAAGCTGAATGCCCAGCACGCGAAGAACGGCCTTGCCGGGTTCAAAGTCGAGCTATGGAACTATGAGGGGGAAAGGGGCGCACTGATCCCCCTTTTGCAAGCCGCACAGGATACCTACGGTTATATCCCCGAATCGGCCATCGACCAGATCAGCGAGATCGTGGGCCTTCCCGCGGCCGAGATTTACGGGGTCATTACGTTTTATTCCCAGTTCCGCCTCAAGCCGCTGGGGAAATATCTGATCAAAATCTGCGACGGCACCGCCTGTCACGTCAACGGCTCGGAACGCATCGCCGACACCATCGAAGACGAGCTGCAGGTCAGCGGCAACGACACCACCGAGGACGGCCTGTTCACCCTGCAAAAAGTAGCCTGCCTTGGCTGCTGCTCCCTCTCGCCGGTGATCATGATCAATGACGAAACCTACGGGCGCCTGACGCCCAAGAAAGTCCAGCAATTATTGAAGGAATACAAAATAAAAGCCCAAAACCCTCAGACCGCGTGACGCGCGTAAGGAGAAGCACCATGAAGACCATCAAAGTCGGCCTAGGCACATGCGGAGTTTCGGCTGGCGGGGAGAAGGTCTATACCGCCCTGAAAAACGAGATTGCCAAGGAAAAAATCCCGGTCAAGTTGCTGGAGACGGGGTGCATGGGAAATTGCTACCAGGAAGTGCTTGTCGAAATCAGCGATGAAAATGGCAACGACTACATGTACGGCAACGTGACCCCGGAAAGGGTGAAACGTATCCTGGACGAACAGATCCTTCAGGATAAACCGATCGCCGAGTGGATCGTCAAGGGGTTGAACGCGGAAACGGAAGACACTTTTTTCGCCAAGCAGAAACGCATCGTCCTGCGCAACTGCGGCATCATCGATCCCAATTCCATCGACGAATACATTGCCCGCGGCGGTTACCAGGCCATCCAACGGGTTCTAAAGGAATACTCGCCGGAGCAAGTCATCGAGATCGTGCTGAAATCGGGGCTGCGCGGCCGCGGCGGCGCCGGCTTTTTGACCGGGATGAAATGGCGCTTCTGCCGCCAGGCGGCCGGCGACAAGAAATACATCATCTGCAACGCCGACGAGGGCGACCCCGGCGCCTTCATGGACCGCAGCACCCTGGAAAGCGATCCGCATTCGGTGCTGGAGGGGATGATGATCTGCGCCTACGCCTGCGGCGCCGACGAGGCGTACATTTATGTCCGTGCCGAATACCCCATGGCGGTCCGGCGGCTGCAGCACTCCATCCGCAAGGCTACGGAAAAAGGGTTCCTCGGTAAAAATATCTTCGGGTCCAAGATGAACTTGGCCATACGCATCAAGGAGGGAGCCGGCGCTTTTGTCTGCGGCGAGGAGACGGCCTTGATCGCCTCTATCGAAGGCAAGCGGGGCATGCCGCGCTTCCGTCCCCCATTTCCCGCCCAGAAAGGATTGTGGGGGAAACCGACCCACATCAACAACGTCGAGACCTGCGCCACTGTCCCCTGGATCATCGACAACGGCGCCGAGGCTTTCGCCGCCATGGGCACGGAGAACAGCAAAGGGACGAAAGTGTTCGCCCTGGCCGGCAAGATCGCCCGCGGCGGACTGGTCGAAGTCCCCATGGGCCTGACCATCAACGAGATCATCTACGACATTGGCGGCGGCATCCACGGTGGAAAGAAATTCAAGGCCGTGCAGATGGGCGGTCCATCCGGGGGCTGCATTCCGGCCACCATGGGCGACCTGCAGATCGACTACCAGCAGATCAACAAGACCGGGGCCATTATGGGCTCGGGCGGCATGGTCGTCTTGGATGAGACCACCTGCATGGTCGAAATGGCCAAGTTTTTCCTGCGTTTTACCCAGGATGAAAGCTGCGGCAAGTGCACCTTCTGCCGCATCGGCACCAAGCGCATGCTGGAGATCCTGGAGCGCATCACCGACGGCAAAGGGCAGGAGGGCGACATCGAGCTCCTGGAGGACTTGGCCGACAAGATCCGCAATAACACCATTTGCGCCTTGGGCGGGACCGCGCCCAACCCGGTCTTGACTACCCTGAAGTATTTCCGCCATGAGTATGAGGCCCACATCCGCGACAAGAAATGCCCGGCCCACCGCTGCGCGCCACTGCTGACCTTCACCATCCTGGAGAACGAGTGCACCGGCTGCACTCTCTGCGCCAGGGTTTGTCCGGCAGAAGCGATCACGGGTGAGAAAAAGCAAATCCACAAAATCGACCAGGCGGCCTGCATCAAGTGCGGCAAATGTTTCGAAACCTGTAATTTCAAGGCCATCATTAAAGATTGAAGAGGAAAGCAGCCATGGACAAAATCAAACTCACCATCGACGGAAAGGAAGTAAGCGCGCGCGCCGACCAGACCATCCTTGAGGCGATCCAGGAAAACCGTATCGCCGAAATCCCCACCCTCTGCCATGAGCCCAAGCTCCCCCCGTATGGCTCTTGCTATCTTTGCGTGGTGGAGGTCGAAGGGGTGACCAAACTGATCCCTTCCTGTTCCAGCCCCGTGGCCGACAAGATGGTCGTCCACACCGACAACGCGCGTATCCGTGAAGCCAGGAAGACCGCCCTGGAGCTGCTTTTATCGAACCATTACGCTGACTGCCTGGCGCCCTGCCAGCAGACCTGCCCGGCCGGCGTCGATGTCCAGGGTTATATCGCCCTGATCGCCATGGGCAAGCCGCGCGAGGCAATCCGCCTGATCAAGGAGACCAACCCCCTGCCCTTGGTCTGCGGCCGCGTCTGCGTGCGCGAATGCGAGGTGGCCTGCCGCCGCAACCGCGTGGATGACCGCGTCGGCATCGACTACCTGAAACGCTACGCCAGCGACATCGATATTGAAGACCCATGGACCCCGCTCGTGCCGCCGGTCAACGGTAAAAAGGTCGCCGTGGTTGGCGGCGGACCGGCCGGATTGACTTGCGCTTATTACTTGGTCCTTAAAGGCTACGCCGTCTCCCTTTTCGAAAAAGCCCCGCACCTGGGCGGCATGCTTCGTTACGGCATCCCCGAGTACCGCCTGCCCAAGGAGCTTCTGGACAAGGAAATTTCCTGGATCACGAACCTGGGTGTGACAGTAAAGACCCATGCCGCTCTGGGCAAGGACTTTTCCATCGAAGACCTTAAAAAGCAAGGCCATGAAGCCATCTTCTTGGCTTTCGGCGCCCAGAAGGCAAAAGGGATGCGCATCCCCGGCGAGGATGATACCGAGGGCGTTCTCAGCGGCATCGATTTCCTCTGCCAGTTGCAGGGAGAAGAGAAGCCCAAAATCTACGGCAAGGTAGTGGTGGTCGGCGGCGGCAACACCGCCATCGATGCCGCCCGTACGGCCAGGAGGCTCGGTGCGGAAAAGGCAACCATCCTGTACCGACGCACCCGCAACGAGATGCCGGCCCACCCCATGGAGATCGCCGCCGCCCTTGAAGAGGGAGTTGAACTCACCGAGCTTTCGGCTCCCATTGAACTAATGCGCGAGGGAAACCGCTTGAAGGGTTTGACCTGCATCCGCATGGAGCTTGGCGAGCCCGACGCCAGCGGACGGCGCAGCCCGGTGCCGCTGGCCAATTCAGAGTATCAGCTGCCTTGCGATTTCGCCATCTCGGCCATCGGCCAGGACGTGGACCTGTGCGGGCTGCAAAAAGACCCGCTGCTGAAATCGACCCGGCACAATACTCCGGTCTTCAACGAGGCGACCTTCGAAACCTCCCTCCCAGGCGTTTTCACCGGCGGCGACATGGCCACCGGGCCCGACGTGGCCATCGCGGCCATCGCTCACGGCAAGATCGCGGCCAACGCCATCGATCACTATATTCAGTCGGGAAAGGCCGAGGGCAAGACGAAGGAATTCATCAGCCGCAAAGAAGCCTTCGGCGACATCCCGGACAGCGATTTTTCGACCTTTGCCAAGATCACGAAAGAGAAGATGCCGGAACGGCCGGCCGCGGAAAGGGCGAAAACTTTCGACGAGGTCGAGCTGGGATTCAGCCCGGTCCAGGCCAAGGCCGAAACCAACCGCTGCCTGGAATGCGGCTGCTCGGCCTATTTCGACTGCGACCTACGCAAACACGCCGTTGATTTCAATGTCGACCTTAACAAATTCATCGGCGAAGTCCGGAAATACAAGGTTGACAAGGCCCACCCGTTCATCACCCTCGACCCCAACAAGTGCATCGCCTGCGGCCGCTGCGTGCGGACCTGCTCGGAAATACTTCGCGTCTCGGCGCTGGGTTTCGTCTACCGCGGCTTCAAGTCGGTTGTGCGGCCCTCGATGGAAAAAAAGCTGCTGGAAACCAACTGCATTTCCTGCGGAAATTGCATCGCCGCCTGTCCGACCGGGGCCATCGCCGAGAACCTGCCTTTTATTAAGCCCGGCCCCTGGGCCGCCCGTAAGCACGAAGCGATTTGCCACTTCTGCTCGGTCGGCTGCGTGCTGCACTACAAGGTCTACGATAGTGCCACCTATGCCGCCAGCGGAACCGTTGATTCCGCCCATAACAAAGGCTACCTCTGCCACAAGGGGCGCTTCGGCTACCGCTACATGCTGGATGAGAAGCGGCTGCGCAAACCGCTGCTGAAAGGGAAGGACGGCTTGCGCGAGGCATCGTGGGAACAGGCATTCGACAAAATCGCCGAAGCCTTGAAGGCCATCAGCAAGAAGCACGGACCCGGCTCAATCGCCGTCGTCGCCTCCCCCAGAATGTCCAACGAAGAGCTGTACCTGCTGCAAAAATGGGTGCGCACCGGATTCAAAACCAATATGGTCGGAAGTTTCAATAACTTGCTGAATGGCCGCGATCTGGACGCACTGGATGAGATGTACGGCTTCACCGCCTCCACCACGACCATGGACGAGTTCCGGAACGCCGACATCATCATGGCCGTGAACGCCGAACTGTCCGAAAACAACCTGGTCGCCGAACTGAAGATCAAGGAGGCGATGAAGAGAGGAGCCCGCCTGGTGTCGGTCAACTCGTCGGAAACCCCGCTGAGCAAGATCGCCGACCTCTGGCTCGATCCCAAGCGCGGCACCAATACGGCACTCATCGCCACCATTGCCGGCGCCCTGATCAAGAAAGGGGCGATCGACAAGGAATTTATCAGCGCGCGTAGCGAAGGTTTCGCGAAATTCAAGGCGTCCATCGCCAAAATGAATCCGAAACAAGCCGCCGTCCAAACGGGAGTGATGCCGGAAAAAATCGCCCGCATCATCGAGATGCTCTCCCAATCAGCCAATGTGATCATCGTCTATGGGATGGACCAATGCCTGGAAAAGTCGCGCGACGATGTGAAAGCCCTGGGAAACCTCCTGCTGCTGCTGGGCAAGACCGGGCAACCCGGCAACGGCCTGGTCCTGATCCGCGATTACGCCAACTCCCAGGGGCTGCTGGACATGGGGGTCGACAGCCGCTATCTCCCCGGCCTGGTCCGCTACGGCGAGCCGGGAATGGAGCTTTTGAAAAAAATCTGGCATGTGCCCCTGGATAAAATATTCCAGCCCGTCGACATTCTCGAACAGCTGAAAAAGGGCAAGATCAAGGCATTGCTGGTGTTCGGCGAGGATCCCCTGGCAACAGCCAAGGCGGGGCCGCTCATGCATGGAGTCGAATTCAAGCTGGTGGTCGATTTCTTTCCAACCGCCACCGCCTCCGAAGCCGACGTGGTCCTGCCCATGTCCTCGCCGCTGGAAAGCCCCGGCACATTAACGGCCTGCGACCGCCGTGTCCAGCATAACGCCAAAATTGTCCCCGCGCCAGGGGGGATGACCAACCTGGAGATCATCGGCAAGCTGGCCGAAAAACTCGGGATGGAATTCCCTGACCTTGATGCCGAAAAAATCTTCCAGGAGATCCGCCAGGCCAACCCGTTCTATCAGACCGTCACGCCGGGCGGATTCTGGGGCGAGGGCCTTTTCCGGGAACGCATCCCAACCGCCAGCGGCAAAGCGAAGTTCCTCCCGCTGACCATCGAACCGACCGCCTGCAGCCGGGAGAAACAGCCGCTGCTCGCCACCGAAAACTATCTCCTGTCCAAAATAAAAAGCAAATTGATGGTATAATAAACTCGTTGTCATAAAGGGAGTTCAAGTTGAAAAATACGGTTCAGCGCAAAGAGTGCATTGAATGCGCTTGGAAGCTGGAACACGACTTGAAAGAGCGGATCAAGGAACTTGAATGCCTTTATTTCACCAGTTCGCAGATCGAATCGGGGAAAAGTCTTGGCCAAATTCTGGAAAACTCGGCGGCTAACCTGGCCAAGGGTTTTCAGTACCCCGACCGAGCTTGCGCCACCATCTTTCTCGATAAAACCCATTATTCTTCCGCGCAGGGGCGCTGCGAAAAAGCCAAGACCGCGCTTAAGGCCGACATCGTCGTCAACGGTCAGATCAGAGGCTATGTCAAGGTCGGCTACTTGAAAGAGGGCGATTTCCTCGAGGAAGAGAAGAAGCTCATCAAGGAGATCGGCCGCATGATCTCCAAAGCCGTTGAAAAACACGAGCTGCAGCTCGAACTGAAGAAATACGTCGGCAACCTGAAAGATCTGGTTAGAGCCAAGACCAAGGAGCTGGAAAAATCAACAAAGCGTTTTGAAGACCTTTTTGAAAATGCTCCCGACGGTATCGTCATCTCCAAGCTGAACGGGGACGTCCTCAAAGCCAACCGTGCCTTCTACCGGATGCTCCACTACCCCGAGGACGGGTCGGTCAAGCTGAATTTCGTGAAAAACAAGTTATACGCCAATATCCCCCGCATCCGGCCATATATCTTCAAGAAATTGAAGGAAAAGGGGTTCCTGGAAGGGATGGAGATGAATTTGATCGATTCGCACGGCAATGAGTGCCCGGCCATTGGCTCGTTCATCTTCGTCGACTTTGACGGCCGCCGCTGCATCGAAGAAGTATACAAGGACATCCGCTTGCGCAAGGAGCTGGAGCAGAAGCTCATCGAGCAGAATGAAAACCTGGAGAAGCTCGTCCAAAAAAGAACCGCCGACCTGGAAAGCCAGAAGAACCTGCTGGTCAACAAGAACGCGGAGCTTGTATCGCTGACCGAGGAGCTGAAGGAGAGCCGAAACAAGCTGCAGACCCTGTTCGACGCCATCACCGACCAGGTTGTTTTGATCGACCGCGATTTCAAAATCAAAATGGCCAACCGCAAGGGCTGGGCCGGCAGCGGCACGTGCTTCGCTCGGTTGTTTAACCTCTCTCAAGCCTGCGAGCAATGCCCGGGGTCGATGGTCTTTCAACAGAAAAAATCCATCACCGTGGAGCAAAAATACGGGGACGAGTATTACCTGCTGCAGGCCTACCCCATCTTCGACGACCAGGGGGAGGTCGATGGCGTGCTGGAGTTCTCCCGCCTGATCACCAAGCAAAAGAACATGGAGATGCAGCTCATGCAGACCGACAAGCTCGCCTCACTCGGGCAGCTCGTCTCGGGCATCGCCCACGAGATCAACAACCCCAACACCTTCATCCGCGGCAACGTGACGATTATCCAGGAAGCGATGAAGGACATCCTGCCCATCCTGGACGAACATGCCCGCATCGAAAAAAACCTGCAGATCGCCCGCTTGAATTACAATGTCTTTAAGGATAACATTCTGATTTTGCTCGAGGACATTGCTCAAGGTACCAGCCGCATCAAAACCATCGTCGAAGGTCTGCGCAAATTCGCTAAGAGGGACGACGGCATCCTGAACGATGACGTGGACCTCAACGAGATCATTCGCAGCTGTTTGCGACTGGCCGCCAACCAGATCGGCCGCAAAGCCAAGGTCAAGCTCGAACTGGACAGCACCATACCGATGGTCAAAGGCAACTCCCAGCGTCTGGAGCAAGTGGTGGTCAACATCATGATCAATGCCTCACAGGCCATCGAGAAGAAGATGGGAGCGATCACGGTCAGAACCTCCCATCTGCAAAAGGAAAACGAGAACCTGCTGCAGATCAGCGACGATGGCATGGGCATCAATGAGAAAACCATGAAGCAAATATTCGACCCGTTTTTCACCACCAAGCGCAACCAGGGGGGGACCGGGCTCGGACTTTCCATCGCCTATGGCATCATCAAAGAACATAAGGGACGAATCGAAGTGGAGAGCAAGCCGGGCCAGGGGACGACCTTCTCCATTTGTATCCCGGCCTTGCCGAAGGAAACACCATGAAAAAAATCCTGGCCATCGACGACGATCAGGCGGTCCTGAACTATTTGAACATCATGCTGCTGCAAACCGGTGCCTACGAGGTCGCCACCCTGGTCAACAGCTCCAAGGCCTTCCATGAGCTGAAAAGCAACAATTACGACCTGCTGCTTCTCGACATGGACATGCCCGACATCAGCGGCCTGGACATCCTGAAGTACATCAAGGAGAAGAATATCGATATCGAGACCATCGTGCTGACCGGGGTGGAGGATGTCGAGTTGGCCGTTTCAGCGATGAAGCTGGGCGCATTCGACTACCTGACCAAGCCGGTCGACAACGACCAGCTCCTGAATATCATCACCACTCTCCTCGAAAGCCGGAAAGTCCGCGAAGCGGCCTCGGTGGAGACCACCGTTTCCCTGGACCAGCTGAAATTCCAGGACGCCTTCAAGGACATCATCACCCAAAATGATGAAATGATCAGGATATTCCAGATGGTCGAAAAAATGGCCCAGCCCGACAACAGCATTCTGATCTGGGGCGAAAGCGGCACCGGCAAGGAACTGATCGCCAAGGCCATCCACCGCATCAGCAAGCGCCGCGACGAGAATTTTGTCGCCGTGAACGCAGGGATCTTCGCCAACGAGTTGTTCGCCTCGGAATTTTTCGGCCATAACAAGGGCGCTTTTACCGGGGCCAGTTCCGCCAAGAAGGGGTTCCTGGAAGAAGCGGACAGGGGCACCCTGTTCCTCGACGAAATCGGCGAGCTGGCGCTGCCCATCCAGGTGAAACTGCTGAGGGTCCTCCAGGAAGGGGAATTCTTCCGCTTGGGATCGACCAAGAACCAGAAGGTCGATGTGCGTATCATCGCCGCCACCAACAAGGACTTATTGAGCGAAATGAAGAAAGGCAATTTCCGCAAGGACCTGTTTTATCGCCTGAACATGAGCTCGGTTTATCTGCCGCCGTTGCGCGAGCGCAAGGGGGATATCCCGCTGCTCTGCCAGCATTTCCTGAAGAAATTCTGCGAACAGAATCAGAAAAGCATCCAGAAAATATCGGAAGCAGCCATGCGCTTGCTCAATCACTACGATTATCCGGGAAATGTCCGCGAACTGATGAATATCGTCAACAGCGCCATTATCATCGAAAATGGACCCGAACTGAATAAAAAATCCTTTCCCCATTATTTCCTGGAGAATCCCGGCGTCCAGGATGCCACTGTCAACGGCCAGCCCATGCTGACCCTGAGTGAAATAGAAAAAGAGCAGATCAAAAAGGTCCTCGCCCACACCAAGGGCAACAAGAGCCAGGCGGCGAAAATACTGGGAATATCCCGGGTCAACCTGCTGGCGAAAATCAAAAAATACCAGCTTCTCCCTTAGCGGGCCAGCCGGCGGTCGCCTTATTTTCTTTTATCGAGAGCGGCGATGATCTCCATGTATTTGGCCTCGATGACTGGCCACGAATAATTCGCCTGAAAGAATTTTTTACCGTTCGCGCCGAGCCGCCCGCGCAATTTTCCATCCTCCTGCAAGATCAGGAAAGCCTCCTTGAATTCATCGTAATTGCTGTACCACAGCCCGGCGTTGCTGCGCCGGCACTGGCCGCGCAGCACCTCGGTCCGACCGTTGGCCAGGACCGGCTTGCCGAGAGCCCAAGCCTCCAGGGTCACCATGGACAGCGATTCAAACTGCGATGGGATGATCAGAAATTCGCCCCCTTTCAACAAATCAAATTTTTCCCGGTCGTTGCGGAAGCCGAGAGGGCGGATGCGGGGATGTTCGGGAACGGCGATCAGCGCTTTGCCGACCAGAAGCAAGTCCAGGACATTTTTTTTCTCGTCAAGCAACCGGAGGTAGAAGCGCAGCAGCTCCGGCATGCCCTTGTTTTCATCCAGGCGGCCGATATAAAGCGCGTATTTGCCGACGATGCCCAGTTCGCGGCGGATGCCCTCGGGGTCAAAGCGCGCCGGAATTTCGGAGCCGACACCAACCACGTCACCATAGACGACGGAATTGCCGCTGACACGATTGAGTAATTCTTTTTCTTCCGGCGAATTGTAAACGATAGCCGCCGGCAGGTTGAAATACTCCTTGAACAAGTTCAGATAGACCACCTGGTCGTGTTCGGCCGTCGGCACCAATATAGCTTTGCCGGCCAGCCGTTTCACCCCCCAATAGGAATGGTAATAGCGGTACGAAAAAAAAATGAAATAGGCGAACTCGCCTTCACGCCGCTCCAGCTCCTGGATCAATCCGGGGACCAGGGGCCCTTCCTCTTCCAGCCAGCGCAACTCGTCGGCCGGCGAATGCTCTTCATTAAAAACGACATTCTGTATCTGGCCAAAAGCCTGCGGATCGCGGGGCTTGTCTACGCGGAAACGGTTGACCACGATCCCGTTCAGCGTTTCCAGCTGCTTTTCATAAAAATGATCCCAGGTAATATAATCGTAGGCCGTGGTGGTAAAAACCTCAACCGTGAAATACCGCGCCAATTTTTCGGCGATCAGGCGGGCGTGGTATTCGGCGCCGCCGCTGATCTCCAATCCGTAGCGCTGCACCACAATGGCGATTTTACTCGACATATCCGCATTATATAACATCGAGCCGGCTTTGCAAATTGAATTTGCACCGATAATCTGCTACTTTAGCCCTGCATGAATAAAGGAGTTCGCTTGGAGCAAATCTTTAAAATCGCATGGCGGGCAGCCCGGAAGGCCGGGGAAGTGATCGGCGATAATTTTCAAAAACTGCAGCATGAGGATATCCGCAGCAAGGGAAAAAACGACTTTGTCACCCGCGTCGACCGCGAAGCCGAGGCGGCCATCAAGGAGATCATCTTGGACGAGTTCCCCGGCCACCGCATACTGGCCGAGGAGGGGGGTTTGTCGGCGCATAAGGGGGAATTCCTCTGGGTCATCGATCCGCTGGACGGGACGACCAATTTCATCCAGGGCATCGCCCACTTCTCCGTCTCGCTGGCCCTGATGAAAAACAGCTCGGTCATTTTCGGTTTGATATACGACCCCATTCTCCTTGAGTGTTTTCATGCCGCTGCGGGCCAGGGCGCTTTTATGAACGATGCGCCGATCATGGTCAGCAAAATTAAGCTGATGAGTTCTGCTTTCGGCGCCACCGGTTTCCCCTTCAAAGCCCCCCATTTGCTGACGCCCTATGCCGATGTTTTTAAAATCCTGATGCCGCAATGCCAGGATCTGCGCCGCTGCGGCTCGGCCGCGCTGGACCTGGCCTACGTTGCCTGCGGCCGCTACGATTTTTTTTGGGAATCTCATTTGCTGCCATGGGATTTTATGGCCGGCAAGTTGATCGTCGAGGAAGCCGGCGGCACTACCAGCGATTTTTCCGGAAAGGAATTACCTTTACAGACCAGCTCGGTCCTCGCCGCCAACCGCCATCTTCACCCTATGCTTCTGGATTTAATCGGCCCTTATTTCAGCCAGCCGGAGTTTTATTCGTCACGGTGAACGGTCTGCGGCGAAAAGGCGGGCAGGCAAACGGCGACATATTCGGCCCCATCGGGCCCGGGCGTGCTGTAGCGCACCCATTCCCCCCTGGAAACGATGATCGCTTCATTGGCGCGGACCTCATGGGTTCCCGAATTGCTTTCAACCCGCAGCATACCCTTCAAAACGACCGTGTACTCGTCGAATTCGGGTTTCTGCCCGGGTTCGACCCAGCCCGAGGGACTGCGCATCACGGCGATGCTCATATGGCTGTCCTTTGAATTGACCAGGCCGAAATATTCTTCGATGATTTTCTTTTTGTTCCCCGCCGCCGCGATCGTCGTCGGCCCGCTTATCTTTTTGATCATCCTGCCTCCTAAAAACCTGGATCCTAGCTCCAAGGGTAACATAGGCCAAACCGTTAGGCAATTTAAAAACGGGACTGGCCGCAAACACGCATTTGTCTTGCGACTGAAGTTGTGATAATTTTACCTCATGCAAAACAATCATTATGCATTGATCATGGCCGGCGGGCAGGGAACGCGCTTCTGGCCCTGGAGCACCGCCGCCGTGCCCAAGCAGTTCCTCGCGGTCGTCGGCAAACAGCCGCTCATCACCCAGACCTATCACCGCCTACGCAAATTCATCCCGGCGAAGAACATCTATGTGATCGCCGACAAGCAGTACCTGCCCGCCGTCCGCACCTGCCTCCCCGGATTTCTCCGCAGCAACTTCATCGCCGAGCCCTGCCCGCGCAACACGGCGCCCGCCCTGATTCAGGCCAACATCGTTTTGTCGCAGCTGAACCCCGAGGCCAACCTGCTGGTGGTCCCGGCCGACCACTATATTACCGACGAGAAGACCTTTGCCCGCCAATTGAAAGCTGCCCTCCATCACGCCGACAGCCGCTGTGTCATCACCGCCGGCATCAAACCCAGCGAGCCGCACACGGGATACGGCTACATCCATTTTGTCGAAAGCCGAGTCGCGGCCGACGCCAAGCTCCGTTTTTTCCCAATCAGGCAATTCAAGGAAAAACCAGATGTTGAGATTGCTAAAAAATACATAAAAAGTGGGAATTTTTACTGGAATTCGGGAATGTTTATATATAAATTGGCGTTTTTCAAGGAATTCATAAAGGAATATGCCCCATACTATGGCAGCCAGTACGAAAAACTTGAAAAATCTTTCACCAACCCCGGCAGATTCACGACAATTTACCGGGCGATCAAGCCCGAATCGATCGATTATGCCTTGATGGAAAAACTTCGTGAAGTAGTGATGTTCAAGGCGGAATTTTCATGGAACGATGTCGGGTCGTGGTCTTCGGTCTACGACATGAATGAAAAGGATTCCCTTGGCAACGTCTGCCGTGGCCGGACCATCGTCATCGACACGCGGAATTCGCTCATCTTCTCCTGCGAAAAAAAACCGCTGGCGGTGATCGGCCTGGATCGGGTAGCGGTGATCGACACCGAAGACGGGATTCTGGTCGCTCCCATCGGCCAATTGCAGCAGGTCAAGCAGATCATCCAAATCCTTAAAAAAGAAAAGCGATTAATTTTTACGCCCGGGACAAGAAGTTTAGAAGAATAAAAAGAACGGCAGCAAAATAAAAAAAAGGATGATCCTTTTTCCCGGGAGCGATTGGCTGTCCTTTTTCAAATGCCACAAGCCAAAAGCGGCGCCAAGGACGAAAAGCACGGCCATGGCCGCCCCAGCCAATTCTACAACACCGACGCCGGGCTCCCATTTCAAAAGCTTGAAAAGCCAGTCGAAAGGGACGGAGACAAAAATCATCCGGAAGTTAAAAAGGAAAAAAATCTCGGCATAGTAAAACAAGGCCGTAAACACGACCCGGCCATAAGCGATAGCCGACAGAATAATGACCAGCAGCGGAAGATAAAAATAGATCAGATAAGGAATTTTCAGGTACCTGGATTTTTCCAGCTCCTTGACCACGAATGAAACCGGCAAGGGCTTCCGGGCAACCGGTCCGGAAGCGACTAATTTTTTGGCCAAAACCCCACGCCAGAGCGACCCGCCTGGAGATGCGTTGAAATTTTTCAATGCCACACTTTTTTCGTGCTCCAGGAAAAAAAGCGCGGCGGGAAAAAACGTGATCCGGCTGAAGCCGGCCGGAAGGGCGACAACGACCGGGCCCAGATCGACGAAAGCTTGTTCATCCCTATTCCAAACGGCAAAAATCGCCGGGTGGAAAAAATCGAAAAATCCGAATACCCTGGTCGGCTGGGAGGAATTCCTGAAATAGCCGACAGCGGCGATCTCATCCCGCTTGAAAAGCGAAAAACCGAGCATGGTGTATTCGGGAGACATGAAGACCGGACCCTGGGCCAGTTCCAGGCGGATCACCGTCCACTGCAAGAACAAGTTGAAAAAATGGATCACCAGCAAAAACGCGATCAGAAACAGGATGAAGATAATGGTGGACCCGCTTCGCCGCGGCTTGTGCTTTTTATAAAGCGAAGTAGGCGGAACCGTATTTTCTTTCACGGCGGCGCGAGCTGAAAAACTCCGTTCAGATTCCCAGCAAGTCGTTTTTGAATCCTTCTCCCGGACCCGGTTTCTTGCCGATCCAGCAGGAAAAAAGAGCGTCGGCAAAGGCCTTGTCGCCCAGCACGCCCTTGATATTCCCCTTGACCTTCACTTCGGTCCCGGCTCCCGGGCGATAGGTGAAGACCAGCTTTTCCCCGTCCTTCAAATCCTCCATGAGGCCCGCCAGCGTATCGAACTGCTTTTTCATTTCGGCGGAGTAGCCGGGAGTGTTCGCTTCCAAACCGTCATACCAGGCCTCGTTGATCTTGCCGGCATCGACGCTGCGCAGGAAATGCATGACCGTGCAGCGATAGCCGTCGGCGGCAAGGATTTTTTCGCCGCTCTGTTCTTTTGCCGGCAGGTAGAGCCCGGCCACATAAACCTTGAAAATGATTTTTTTGCGCAGGGCCATGCCGTTGAGGACCAGGGTCTGATTATCGACGGTCAGGGTGTCCGGGAGAGTGATTCCCTTGAGGGTCCCGGCCAACACCGGCGCCACGAACAACAAAATCAATGCCAAACCTATCAAACCGTGACGTTTCATTTTTCCTCCTTCAGTGATGCGACTCATCATATAATGTTAAAAATCAATTGTCAAAATGTCGACGGGGTTACGATATTGCCCACAAGCTGCTGATCAACAAGTTGTCAATAAAATGCCAGACCGATCAATTTTTCAAGTTGAAAAAAAATATATTATAATATCACCGTAGGGAGACAGTCATGAATCAAGAACAATTCACATTAAAGGCCAACCAGGCCGTCCAGGATTGCGTCAGGCTTGCCGCCGAGCACGGCAACCAGGAGATCGTGCCGTTGCATTTGGTCAAATCGATCCTCGCCGTGCCGGAGAACATCGTCAGCGAGACTTTCAAAAAGATCGGCGCGGACGAAGCGCAACTGAACGCGGCGATCGAAAAGGCGCTCGCTACCCTGCCCAAGGTGCAGGGTGCCGAGCCCTATCTGGGCAATGCACTGAAAAAAATTCTCGCCCAGGCAGGCACTGTCGCCGGCCAGTTCAAAGACGAATACATCTCGTCCGAGCATTTGCTGTTGGCCGTCATCGACTTCAACGAAGCGGCCGCCAAGCTCCTCAAGCATTTCGGCATCAACCGCGACGTTTTTCTCAAGGCGCTGATGGAGATCCGCGGCAGCCAAACCATCACCGATCCGAACCCTGAAGAAAAATTCCAAGCCCTGAAGCGCTACGGCCGCGACCTGGTGCAGTTGGCGCACGACGGCAAGCTCGATCCGGTCATCGGCCGCGACGACGAGATCCGCCGTGTCATGCAGGTGCTGGTCCGGCGCACCAAGAACAATCCGCTGCTGCTCGGCGAAGCCGGGGTAGGCAAGACCGCCATTGCCGAGGGACTGGCCCTGCGCATCGTCCAGGGCGATGTTCCGGAAATGCTCAAGGATAAAAGAATAATCACCCTGGACATCGGCTCCCTCCTGGCCGGCGCCAAATACCGCGGTGAATTCGAAGACCGCTTGAAGGCCGTGATCAAGGAGGTGACCGAATCTGAAGGCCAGATCATCCTTTTCATCGACGAACTGCATACCATCGTCGGCGCCGGCGCGGCCGAAGGAGCGGTTGACGCCTCCAACATGCTCAAGCCGGCCCTGGCCCGCGGCGAGCTGCGCGCCATCGGCGCCACCACCCTTAACGAATATAAGAAATACATCGAAAAAGATCCGGCCCAGGAAAGGCGCTTCCAACCCGTCTTGATCAAGGAGCCGACCGTGGAGGAAACCATTTCAATCCTCAGGGGCCTGA
>JAPKZL010000170.1 GCA_026393795.1 Candidatus Aminicenantes bacterium
GCCAGTCGGGACTGTTGACGCCTGTGATTGCAGCCGTTAATCTGGCCATGGTTTGAGGACGGTATTTCAGCAAGGAGGATGGCGAACATGCATGCATTCGAATTCGACATGACGACCAGGGTGGTATTCGGCGAGGGCGCCGTGGCCAAGGTCGGCGGGATCGCGGCGACCTTCGGGAAAAAGGCCCTGCTCGTGACATACGACGAGGACTTCGTGAAGAAAGTCGGCTTCTACCAGAAGGTGGCCGAGAGCTGCAAGGCAGCCGGCGTCACGCTGGTGAGCGCCTTCGGGGTAAAGAGCAACCCGACCGTCGAGCATGCAGCGGGCGTCATCGCCCTTGCCAGGAAGGAAAAGCCCGACGTGATCATCGCCCTCGGCGGCGGCAGCGCCATCGACGAGGCCAAGTTCATCGGCATTGCGGCCGGCTACGCCGGCGATCCCTGGGACTTCGCCACCGGGAAGGCCCCCATCACGACCACCCTGCCGGTGATAGCCGTGGTCACCATCCCGGCGACCAGTTCCGAGCTCAATGGCACCTCCGTCATGTCCTATGAGAAGATCCAGCGGAAGGACGGCTTCGCAAATCCGGTCATGCGCCCCAAATACGCGGTCCTCGACCCCGAGCTGACCTGGTCGATCCCGGTGAAGCAGACGGCCTACTCCGCGGCCGACATCGTCTCCCACCTGTTGGAAAGCTATCTCGGCCACGGCCTCGACTGGGCCCCAGTCCAGGATCACTACTGCCAGGGCGGGATCCGCACGATCATGGAGTGCATGGACCGCCTCCTGGCGGATCCCAAGGACAAGGAAGCCCGGGCCCAGATGATGTGGACCGCCTCCTACGCCTGGAACGGCTTCTATCCTTGCGGCCTCGGCCCCGCCGACGCGACCATCCACGTGCTCGGCCACTCCCTGAGCAATTTCTACGACACTCCCCACGGCGCCGCCATGTCGGTGACCATTCCCGCGACCATGCGCTATTTCCTCACCACCAAGACGAAACGCCTGGCGGGCATTGCCCGCGAGGTGTTCGCCGTCCGCGAGGCCGACGACATGGCCGCGGCCAAGGCCGGCGTCGCCGCCATCGTCGCCTGGTTCAAGAAGATCGGGACACCCACCACCCTCGCCGAAGCGGGGATCCCGGCGGATGCCATCGCGAAGCTGGCGCCTGATGCCCTCAAGACGGCCCAGGCCTGGGGCCTGGGCGAGCTGTATACCCTGGACACCTGCGTCAAGATGTTCGAGCTCTGCAGGTAGGACGGCGCATCGAAGAGGAGACGGCAGCGATGGCGCGTCGGCCCGTTCGGGCTGGAGGGCACCGTCGCTGCAATTTGGGAATTATCAATAGAATTGGGATTGCAACCATTTTGCGGAAATAATTCAGCGGCTGAAATCAAACAACATGAAATGTCTAAGCCACGGTTGACTATTCAATTGAATATAGTATCCTGCCTTCCGTGATGGCCCACCGGACCCCTGGCGGCGCGCCGCGCTCCCCGCGGCGCGCCGCTCCCGCCACCGCAGAGAAGTACCTGATCCCCAGCCTCGAGAGGACCATCCGGATCCTCGAGGACCCGGCGGGAGAGCAATCCCCCCGAAACGTCACCGAGATGTCCAAGGCCCTGGGGCTGCCGAAGAACAGCGTCTTTCGCATTGGCAGGACAATGCTCGCCTTCGGCTACCTGGAAGAGGAAGAGAAGGCCTTCCGCATCAGCCCGAAGTTCTTCAGCCTGGCCTATAAGGGCCTGCGCTCCGGC
>JAPKZL010000171.1 GCA_026393795.1 Candidatus Aminicenantes bacterium
TGGCCGCAGCGCTCTCCTTCTCGACGCTGGTTACTTCCACGCCGATCTTGACGCCCAGCTTTTCCTTCTTGGCGCTGTCCAGGCTTTGCACCGAAACGCCCAGGAAGCCGTGTTCGGGCTTTTCCCCGGCCAGCAGGGTGAATGTTCCGGCCGCCAGCACAACCACGGCCGCGGCCGCGAGCGCTTGCCGCCAGCCGATGAATTTCTTCATTGTATCCATGAAAACCTCCTGTTTAAATCGGATTTCACCCTCTCAGATGCCAGGAGGTCCAAAAAAGTTTCTAAAAAATTTCTTTTAATAAAACAACGTAGGGGTTTGATTAATCAAACCCCTACCGATCAGAAAACCCGATCTCCGTAAAAATATTTTATTTCCCGCTGACGAATTGCCGGGCGTAATATTTGGCGGTCAGTTTTTCCCCGGTGGCGCGTTCGATCATCTCGTTCCAGGGCCAGCGCATGCCGGGTTTGAAGACGAACTCGGTCAAGTAACGGCCGACTTCGGGCCGGCCGACAAAACTCTGGCCCTCCACGTCATCGCTTTTCAGTATGGCGCCGGCGATATGGACCATGAGCTGCGACGCCAGCAGTTCTCCCAGCAGATAGTTGTGGTAGTAGCAAGGGTAAAGGGCGATATGGATCTTGGCGGCCCAGTCCGGCTCATTGCGTCCGGCCGGCATTTTCAGCAGCTGGTATTTTTCTACCAACTCCCACCAGCGGCGGTTCAGGTCCTGGTCGGGGTTTTCGTACATGCTTTTTTCAAATCGGAACATGACCTGGGCCCAGCGGCTGAAAACCATCTGCTGCAACCGTAGGGCATCGCGGCTGGGAGCGGCGACTCGCTGGGCCTCGGCGGCATCGATCAGGGACATGTCGCGCAGCCAGGCGGGAGAAGCGGCGAAGCGGCCGAAAAGGTTGGCGATGGCCTCGGTGGTGAAGGCATGGGCCGCATCGCGCAGCGTCCAGGGCAGCTGCGGATCGTTGAACTTGGAGTAGGCCGAATGGCCGAACTCGTGCAGCAGGGTGTTCATCCAGTAGGAGTCTGGCTTGACGCTGCAGAGCACCCGGGCGTCGCCGTTGCGGTCGATGTCGCTTGAGAAGGCGTGCTGGTATTTGCCCGGTTTTTCGAATAGGTCGCTGCGGGCGATGATGTCGTCGACCGGCAAACCGATGCCTTTGAAATAATCGTTGGTGAGCCGCACCAGGTCCCTGTCCTTATAATAGACATCCAGGTCGACCGGGTAAATGACCGGCGCCTCCTGGAAATACCGGTTCTGGTAGTGCCAGGGCATGAGCTGTTCCGGATTCAAGCCGCAGCGCGCGGCCAGGAAGGCGTCGATGGTTTTTTTCAAGGCAACGAACCCGTCCCGGGTCAACAGATCCAATTCATCGAAGAGGCTTTCGATCGCCTGCGGGTCCTGCTCGCTCAACTTCAATTGCATTTCCCGGAAATTGGCGAACCCCAGCTGCTTGGCCGCCTTGTTGCGCAGCTTAACCAGCCGCAAAATATCGGGGGCGACCAGGCGGCCGATCTCCTTGCTCCCCTTCCAAGCCGCTTCCAGCTGGCGGGAATCGTTGGCGGTGCGCAGGATCTGCTCGATGTCGTTGTCGGTCAGGGTATTGCCGTTCACACGGGCGCGGAAGGTATTGAACTTCTGCTCGATCTGAGCCTGCAGCTTGACCATGGCTTCCATCTGGGCGACGGGGATCTGGTTTTCCAGGTATGTGTCGTAAATGATATCCAGCTGCCGTTTGAGCAACGGCTCGCTGATCTGCCCGCCCTCTTTGAAGGCTTTCAGCCGCGCGAATTCAGCCGGGTCGGCGAAGACCTTGTTCAATTGGATCTGCAAATCGGCGGAACGCTTGAAATCCTCATCGCTGCCGCTGATGGACGCCTGAAACGCGGCCAGGGCGACTTCCTTGCTGAGCGGAACGACCTTGGCTTCATACCCCCGTAAAAATTGCTGGAAAGCCTTTTCACCCAGGTCGGCAGCTGGTTTTTTGACTACGGCGGCAGCGATCACGGCCGAAAAAATGATCGCGCTCAAAATAAAAATGAGTTTTCCCTGCATTTTCATTTTACCTCCTCGAATCAAGGGAACGATTATAAGACTTGTTTAACGGGTTTTTCAAACTCGTTTAGGCCGGATCCAAGTCCGCCAGGCGCTGCAGCCGGCCGTCCCGGAATTGGAAGCGCGAAACCGCTTTGCCGATTGCAGCCAGGGACCCGTCCGCCTTGACCTGCAACGCGGCGCCGGCAGGGATGCCATAGCCTGGGTCGCGGCCGGAGAACCGCAGCAGGGTTTTGAGTTCCTCCCAATCCTCTTTCTCGGCGTGGGTGTCGCAAAGCAGCGGCGCCAGCCCTAGGCAGGGAAAGATTTCGGCCGAGGCGTCGTCGCCGGCGTCGGGCCAGCGCACCCAGCTCCGGGCCAGCATGATGCTTCCTGCCGATACGCCGATGAACGGTTTGCCGGCTAGGTGGTGCTCGCGCAACCACGAATCGGCGCCGGTCCGTTCCAGCACGCGCATGCCGGCTTCGACATCGCCGCCGGAGACGAAGACGACATCGGCTTCCTGCAGCAGCGAACGGGCTTTGGCCGGATCGGCGCGCTTGGAGGCCAGGGCGGCCAGACTCACGCTGCCGGCACCCGCCTTCTTCAGCATGGACTTGATCCACATGAAGAAGACGCGGTTGTCGTTGCTGGCGGCGCCGACATAGGCGACGGCCGGCTTTTGCAGCCCCAGCAGTGAAAAAATTCTGGCCAGCAGCGATTCCCCTTCCGGGCCGCTGCTCTCCCTGCCGCCGGCGAAAAGGACGATGTCGGCCATGCTACATCCCCGTTCACAACGACGCGTGGCCCGCGGCATATGCGGTGCGGGTAAAACGGATCTTCCCGGACAGCTCATGGCGCAGGGCCCGGGCAACGGTGATTTCGATTTTGCCGTCGCCGCCGTACAGGCTGCGCAGGAGTTCCAGGCATTGGCGGCGGGCTTTGGCCGCATTGTCCGCCCCGGCCAATACCTTAAGCTTCAATGCCCCGGGCCGCGGCAAGTCGAGCTGCCAGCCGGCCAGCCCGGACACTTCGGCTAGGGAGCCGTCCAGCTCGTCCACGGTGATCGCCCTGCCTTTGTCGCTGAAGGTCACGTCGGCCAGCCGGCCTTCGATGGCGGCCAGGGTCAGCCCCTGGTCACGGCCGCAGGGGCAGGGTCCGCTGCCGTCGACGTGGACGACGTCGCCGATGTCGAAACGCAGGACCGAAAACCAGGGATTGTGGAAAACCGTGACCAGGATGCGCCCGCGCCGGGGTCCGCCGATGCCCGGTTGCCAGGGGATAAAATCGACCCGGCAATGCTCGCAGTTCTGGTGCAGGCGCCCGGCCTCGCACTCCATGAAGACGTGGCCGGTTTCGGTCGACCCGTAGGAACTGACCAGCGGGGCGCCGAAGACCTCCCGGATCTGGCGCAGGTAGAGCCGCGACGGATAGGAATAAGTCAAAAAGACCACGCGCGGCTGGTGCACCGCGACGCCCAGGGCAACGACGCGCCTGGCGAAAGCGGCCAGGTAAGCAGGATCGCCCTCGAGCGCCAGCGGAGCGTAGCCGTTGATCTCCCGGGCCATGCGCCGGACATCGCTGTCGGTCCAGGAAGCCGGGTTTATTTTCTGGTTGACGTAGAGATGGCGGCCGATGGTGCGCTTGGCCACGCTCTGCGGGCCGGCGCTGTAGCCCGGGCCGACGCAGCGCGGCGAAGCCAGGACGACTTCCTGGTGCTTGCCGTTGGCCACGGCGCTGGCATGGCGGTTGAGTTTCCAGGCGGCGCGCTCGGAAGCTTCCCACCAGAAGCGGTTGAAGACCAGCGTCACCCGGTCGCGCTTGCTGCCGCTGGTCTGGGCGAATTCAACGGCCCCGCTGGCCAGCCCTTTCTCTAAATCCCGGCCGTTCGGAACAAAACCGGAGGGAAAATGGTCGCGCAGCTCCTGCTTGGTCAGCGCCGGCAATGCCGCATAACGTTCATCAATGGGTAGATGCGGCCCGGGGTCAAAGCGCCGCCAGGAGGCATAGCCGGGAACCTCCTTCAATGCCGATTCCAGGCTGATCCGGCTGAGAAATTGATAAGGGGCAGACCCGGCAGATTGCACGATCTTCGTTTCTATTCCATTCCCGTAGACCAACATCAGTTTTCCTCGCACGTACAATCAGCAAAACAGTTTTGAAAAAAAATAATAGTCTGATTGCAGCCGCTTGTCAATCCGCTGGGCTTTTGGAAAATCAGCCCCTAATTCAATTTATTAAATTTCAATTCCCGCAGATCGGGAAAGGCAAAAACTCGAGGCATATCCTGGTCATAAAAAATGATGCCATGCTCTTGCACTTCGACATATCCCCCATATATCCGTCCGGATCCCCTGGAATCGAATTGTTTCAGAAAAATCATTTGGCCGTCTTTAAGCCGGTACACTTTCCTCCATTTTTCTACCGGCTTGCTTGAGATCACGGGCCAGGACCTGTATTCGACAAAGTAAAAATCGCCGGGCGCCACAAAGCGCATGAAACCACTATCGGGTCCGACATCATCAACCGCCAAAGTGGCCAGGTCCAGGCGGACGATGCGCTTGCGCTGACCCTTGCCCCGGTCGGTATAAATTTCGCCGATATCTTTTTTCACTTGAAAAAAATGGTTGAAGCTCAAAATCAATGAGAATTCGCCGTCAATTTCTTTAACCGTTTCACTGCCTTTGGCCAGCAGCCGGCGAACCTGCAAAGAACTGCTGCCTTGGGAGAAGAGCAGTCCGGAGCAATAGGCCGGAAATCCTTTCGTCAAGCCCAGATCTTCAATCCGGCCGTCTTCCCAAAGCCTGATGATGGTACCCCAGTTCGGGGAGGAGATCAACCAGAAACGCAGACCATTGATCTTGTCGCAGCCAAAAAACCGCGGGTCGTAATAATTTTTAAAAATCGGGCTCCGGTAGGTGATGGTTCTGCTTTGGCCGCTAAATGGATCCACTCTAACCAATTCCAGCTCATCGCTTTTTAATGGCAAACGGGAATCCATGCCCGGCCGATCGGCTTCGGTTTGGCTGCGCTGCAAATTGACAAAACTTACGCCATCATAATTGAAAGAATAAAAATTGTTGCTGGCCAGGTAACGGTCCGGGACCCGGTGCAGTGTCTTCCAGGAGAAATCCTTCATGTCCAGGCGGATGATGATATAGGAACCGTCTTCCGTGTCATATCCCAGTAAAAACAACTGCTGCCCCTTTTCCAATAATACCCGATCCCAATAAAGAGCTTTCCCGGTAGTGATCTTCTTACTACCATTTCCATCGTAAACGGTCAGATTCCCAGGCCAGCTGGCTTTCAGCAGTTGGCCGTTCTCCATCAAAAATAAATTCAAATGCCCAAAGATGGAATTTTTCTGGAGTTGGTAGGAAACTCCCAGGGAAAAGACCGTGGCCAAGAGCAGCAGGGGTACGAAAAACAGCAACTGACGGCGGTTGAAATTGCGGGCCGGACGCAGGTCGAATTTTTTGAAGGTCAGGAAATAGGAAGCCATGAAAGGCGCCAGCAGCAGGAGAAAAACAACGATCGCCGCGATCAAACTGGAGGAATCGTAAATAAGATGGCCAAAATGACCGAATTTCCAAAAGGAACCCAGGGAAAAATTGTTGTTCCAGGCAAAACCTTGGGTCAAGATAAGCGAACATAGGGTCAGGTAACCGCTTAAAGCGAGGCCGGCCCAGATGAATTGGACGATGAAATTTTCATGAATGTTGGAAAGGGAAAAAGATATGAAAAACAGGGAAAAGTAAACCAGGCTGAAAAATTCGAAATAACCGCCAAACGCATCGCCGCCGCTGAGACGATACAACAAAAAGAACACGGCATAAAACAGTACCGCCGCAGACAAGCGGGGCAGGAGCTTGATGACCAACAGCCGGCGCCGGGAGAACGGCAGGGTGAGCAGGTACTCCATCCCCTGCTGATTGCTGTCCAGGGCGAACGGCGAGAGGCCGAGGAACAGGGAAAACATCAGCAGCCAAAAGCCGAGAATGATGATAACCGTTTCAACCTGGAACTGGGGCTTGCCTTGCAGCCAATTCAGCAGGGCGGTCAGCAGGACCATTCCGGCCGCGGCCATAACGAAATACAGGGACTGCTTGGAAACCTCAAGCCATTCTTTTTTTATCATAACCGCCTCCGATAAATGCCTTGATGATCTCGGGCAACGCGATATCCTGGAAGTCCAAGGCATGCTCTCTTCGCCATTCCTCCTGGAACGGATAGATATAAAATTCCTTGTAGATGCCGTCTGTTTTTTTAAAAATGCAGGGCAAGGTTTCCGGCAAGGGTTCCCGGCTGACGACTTTTTTCATCTGGTTGCGCAGGACTTCCGTCGTTTCGTCGATGACGAACCGGCCTTCGTCCATGACCAGAACGCGCTCGGGGATCCTTTCGATCTCGCTGAAAGTATGGTTGACGGTGAGCACCGTGGCCTGGCTGGCAGCCATGTGTTCGATCAACGCCTCGATGAAGAGGTCGCGAATATAAGGGTCGAGCATGTGCATGACCTCGTCGATCAGCAGCAGGGAAGGCTTCTGGGACAACACCAGGGAAAGGTGCAGGATGGCCCGCTCCCCCTCCGACAGGCTTTTGATCCTGTCCCTTTGGTTGAGGCCCAGACACTTCAGCAGACGAGCGTCGAACTCTGTGACGGCAAAAACGCGGCAATGGAAGGCGATGGCCCGCGCGACCGTCCAATTCTCGAACAGGCTGAGAGCGTCGGAAATGAAGCCGATTTTCTCGGGTTGCACGCCGTCAGCGCAAATGATAGTCCCCGCATCCGGCAGCAGCACCCCGGCCAGCAGACGCAGCAGCGTGCTTTTGCCGACGCCGTTGCGGCCGGCGATCACCGCCCACTCCCCTTTCAAAAAGGAGACACTCAGGCCGTTGATGACTTTTTTGCGGGAGAAACTGAAAGACAGATCGCGGGTTTCAACGATGGCTTGGCTCATTTTTTTATCCTCTCTATCAGCAGCTGGATGTCCTCCAGGGAAAAGCCAAGCGAGACGGCCTTCTCCATGAAGCTCCGGAATTCGCTTTCCAGCATGGAGCGGCGCAGGACATCTTGCCGCCCCGGGGGGACCTTGATCCTGCTGCCGCTGCCGCTGCGGTTCTCGCTGAAACCCTCGGCTTCCAAAGCGTAGTATGCCTTTGCGACAGTATTGGGGTTGAGTTTGAGCAGCTTGGCCAGGTCGCGGATGGACGGCAGCTGGTCGCCGTCACGCAATCCCCCCGAAAGCACCTCCAGCTTGATTGCCTGGATAACCTGCTGGTAGGCCGGCAAGGGCGATTTCGGATCGATGGTAAGGTTCATCGTAGTTTCCGCATCTTTTTTAATGTATTACTATTATAATACAGTTATATTTTTTTGTCAACTGAATTCGCTTTTTTCTCCATGTTTTGAATTTCTTTCCCATTTCGCATACAATCATCCTTTGGCCGGACCTTTTGAGGCGGCAAAAAGGAGTTGCCATGCGTGGGAAACTATTTTTCGTGTTCGGCTTGCTTTTGTGGGGAATTGTCATCCTGCCGCTCGGGGCGGAAAATGTCGAACAGATCGTCAACCCGCGGCAGGCGTCGGGGTCGTACGTCTCCGACAATGGCGGCGTGCTGGGCCCCGAATACACCCGCCTGATCGATGCTATATGCCGCGAACTGAAGGACAAGACCACGGTGGAACTGGCGGTGGTCACGGTCGGCGACCTCGGTGGTTTGGTCATAGATGATTTCGCCGATAAACTATTTCGCCGTTTCGCCATCGGCGTTGCCGGCAAGGACAACGGCTTGCTCCTCCTCTACTCCCGCGACGACCGCACCGTGCGCCTGGAGGTGGGCTACGGACTTGAAGCCGACATCCCCGACGCCAAAGCCAGCCGCATCCTCGACCTGTCCGCCTTGCCGTATATCCGCAACGGCCTGATCGGCCGGGGGTTGTTCCTGGCCGTCCGCGACCTGGCCCAGGCAGCCAGCGGCGGAACCATGTTCGTCTCCGAGCCAGCGTCCTGGCCCGAACAGGTCAAGCTGCCCGTTCCTTTGCTCCGGAGCGAAGAAAAAAAGAAAAAAAGCTGGGACCCGCTGCTCGCTTCCCTCTATTTTGGCATTGGCCTGCTCGCCCTCTCGGCCCTGTTACTTGCATGGACTGTGCTGCGCTTCGACCGGTCCCGGGGCATGGCGGCCCGCGCCAAGGTCATCGGTGGAGCGATCGCGCCGACCATCATCGCCTGGACCGGGGGACTGATTTCATTTTTCCTCATCCTGGGTTTCGGGGGAAAGTTTCTGCAGCCGTTCCTCGCCATGTTGGCCGCCCCCGGGCTGGCCACCGGCGGCCAGCTGCTTCTGTCCTCGTTCCTCAAGCGCCGACTCGCCTCGTACCGTCTCCCCTGCCCTTCCTGCGGCCAGCCCATGGAGATGGTGCCCGACAGCGAGGATGAAAAATTCCTGAGCACGGAAGAAGCGGCCGAGGAAAAAGCGGGCGGCATGGACTACGAATTCTGGCATTGCCCGAAATGCGGGGCCGACGAGAAGCTGGCCGTCAAGCTGGGCAAGGCTGCCAAGTGCCCGCAGTGCGGCCGCCGCACCCTCGTCTCAAGCACCACGACACTGGTAGCAGCTACAAATGAGCAAGGCGGCAAAACACGCGTCACGGAAACCTGCCTTAATCCCAAGTGCGGCTACAGCAAGACCCGCGAGCACGACACGCCGCGCCTCTCCTCTCCAAGCTCCAGCGGATCGTCCGGGGCATCGCGCTCCTCCTCCGGCTCGTTTGGCGGCGGCCGCTCCGGCGGCGGCGGCGCCAGTAAAAAATTCTGAAGAAACGATCTGGTAGTGTTAGTGTAGTCACACCATGGTCACACTGAATGGTTTCAGCGATATACAGAACTTGCTGAAACCATAGTGTGACTATCTGGTGTGACTATACAAACACTGGATGTTTTTGACAACTTTCCAAAATCGTCAAAAACATAGTGTTTGTAATAGTGTTAGCAGGAGAAAAGAGAAATTCTTTTTCTTCCTCATCCCGCATCACGCATAACGCGTCACGATGGCTTAGCATAATTCTTCCCTTCCGCCCTACGCTTTACTCCGAGTCCCTTCTTCCTCGTCACGCGTCACTTGTCACGCGTTACTATTTCGGGTATAATGAGTCCTGATGGCGGCGTAGCTCAGTCGGTAGAGCAGACGGCTCATATCCGTTATGTCGGGGGTTCAATTCCCTCCGCCGCTATTTCTTTTTCCAGGCTAAGGTTGGGGACGCGGCCGAGGAAAACAACAAACCTTATGAGAATCATATTCCCGGCATTCAAAAAAAACATCGAACAGAACCGGCTGCTCGTTCCCGGCGATACGGTGCTGGTCGGATTTTCGGGCGGCAAAGACTCGGTCGCCCTGATCGCCCTGCTGCAGGAACTGCAAAAAAGCATCCCGCTGACCGTCATCGCCGCCTATTTCAACCATCGCCTGCGCCCCGACGCCGCTGAAGAGGAAAGCTGGGTGCGCGCCTTCTGTGCCGGCCGCGGCATCCGGCTGGAAATCGGCGGCCGCGATTTGCGCCGCTTCAGCCGCGAGAACCGCCTCAACCTGGAGCATGCCGCCTCGCTTTCGCGCTACGATTTTTTCGCCGCCCTGGCCGGGCAAATCCCCGGCGCGCGCATCGCCACCGCCCACAGCCGCTCCGACCTGAGCGAGACCTTCTTCATCAAGCTTTTCCGCGGCAGCGGCCTGCAGGGGCTGTCGGCCATTTTCGCCAGCAAGGAGAGGAAAATCATCCGGCCGCTGCTTATTTTTTCCGAGGACGAGATCCGCGCCTTCCTCGGACGCAACGGCCTGGAATTCTACCAGGACAGCAGCAATCTAAGTGACGATTTCTTGCGCAATCGCATCCGCCACACGCTGTTGCCGGCAGTCAAGGCGATCGAGCCCGAGGCCGAGGAGAGGATTTTCAGGACCGTGCGGCTCATCCAGGACGAGTTCGACTATTTCCAGGAACTGACGCACGGGCTCCTGCGCAGGCACCTAGTCGTGGATGCGATCCTTCCCGCGCAGGTGTTCGCGGGACTGCATCCCGCCGTCGCCCGCCATTTGGCCCGGGAATACTTGCGCCGGCTGAAGGGAAACCTGCTCGGCGTCGGCTTCGAGCATATCGCTGATTTTTTACGGAGCCTAGAGACAGGGCGCGGCTTGTCCCTGCCCGGCTTGAACCTGAAATTTTTAAAAGGCTGGATCTTCCCGGAAAAAATACGCATCGCCGACTACCGGTTGGAGATCGGCGGCATGGGCCGCTGGGACGTCGCTGCCATCGGCCGCGTCCTCGTGCTGAAGAAAACGGCCCGTTTCCGCATGCCCAGCGACAATACCGGTATCATGGTGCCGCTGCGCAAGCTGCGCTTCCCCCTCCGCCTCCGGCCGGCCAAGAGTACGGACAAGTACCGCAAGATCCATTCGCCCTACAGCCAGAATGTCTTTGAAATGATCCGCAGCTCGGGCATTCCGGCGCCATTGCGCCGCCTCTGCCCGGTGCTGGAGAACGGCGACGGAGCGATCATCTGGGTCTACGGCTCGCCGCTGGCCCACCCCTTCGCCGTTGGCAAAGGTGCCGCCGGGCCGTTCATGCGCATCGCGCTCGAGCCCTAAAAGAGCGCCTTGGCATTTTGCCCGCTATTTCCAAAAAGTCAATCGCCGCTTGATTGCATTTCAGCGCCTCCTGGTTTAAGATGACAGGCACTATGCCCGAGAAGCCATTGCCGGCGGTATTAAAGAAACCGCATGTCTGGTGCTTCAGCACCTATTTCGCCGAGGGGCTGCCCTTCTCGGTCATCCGCTCCGTTTCCACCGTCTTTTTTCGCGACCGTGGCGTGAGCCTCGAGGCGGTCGGTCTGACCACGTTTT
This sequence comes from Candidatus Aminicenantes bacterium, assembly GCA_026393795.1. NCBI lineage: Bacteria > Candidatus Aminicenantota > Candidatus Aminicenantota bacterium. The sequence continues at coordinate 10,947 of JAPKZL010000171.1, forward strand.
TCGGGCTGCCCTGGATCCTCAAGTTTTTCTGGGGTCCGCTGGTCGACGAGTTCGCCAGCAAGCGGCGCTGGCTGCTGGCCATGCAGACAATGCTGGCCGTGCTGATCGGCGCCGCCGCCTTCCTGGTGCCGCTGCCCGCCGCCCCGCGCCTGATCGCCATTCTCTTCTTCGCCGCCGCCTTCGTCGCCGCCACCCACGACATCGCCATCGACGGCTACTACCTGGCCGCCCTGGACAAGGTCGAGCAGACAAAGTTTCTCGGCTACCGCATCATGGCCTACCGCGTGGCCATGCTGACCGGCACCGGGGTGATCGTGACCATCGGCACTGCCTTCTCCTGGGCGGCGGCATTTCTGGCCGCGGGCCTGCTGCTGGGACTGCTGGCCGCCTATCATTCCCTTTTCCTGCCCGAATGCGAAACGGAGCAACATTCCTTCAAGGACATGTTCGGCCTCTTCGCCCGTTCGCGCGTCTTGCTGAACATCGGCCTGGCCGTCGCCTTGGTCGCGGCCATATATCTCTTCTTCAACTCGGCCCTCTACCGGGGCTGGGAAAAATCGGTCCCCCTGCTCAAGGAGCTTAACTTCCCGCGCGCCATCGGCCTGGCGCTGCTGCTGGCGCTGGCGCTCATGGCCGCCTTCCGCAAGCAACTGGCCGCGCGCCTAACCCGCGACCCCGAATCGTTCTACGGCCGCGCCTTCCTCACCTTCATGGACCAGGAGAAGATCGGCCTTGTTTTGGCCTTCATCATCCTGGTGCGCAGCGGCGAATTCATGGTCAGCTCCATGGTCTCGGCCTTCGCCGTCGACCTGGGTATCAAGGCCCACTACGGCTGGATCGCCGGCGGCATCGGCCTGCCCGCTTCCATCGTCGGCGCCCTCGTCGGCGGCTGGATGATTTCGCGCCACGGGCTGCAGCGGGTGATCTGGCCCTTCCTGCTGGCGCAGAACCTGACCAATGTCGCCTACATGGTGCTGGCCAGGGGGCTGGCCCGCTACCTGGCGCTCAACACCGGAGCAGCGCGGCCGGTTTTCATGGGAGCCGGCAATCTGGCGCTGTTTGCCGGCGTCTCATTCTTCGAGCAGTTCGCCAGCGGCCTGGGCACGGCGGTGTTGACCACCTACCTGATGCGCATCTGCAAGATGGAGTTCAAGGCCGCCCACTTTGCCATCGGCTCGGGTCTGATGAGTTTGGGCGGGATCGTAGCCGGCGTGAGCAGCGGCTTCATCGCCTCCTGGCTCGGCTACAGCGGCATGTTCGGCATCAGTTTCCTTGTTTCCCTGCCCGGTATGTTGCTGCTGTTTTTTATTCCCCGCGACT